>WQSN01000021.1 GCA_009787835.1 Treponema sp. | reverse complement strand
ACATGGTCACCCTTTTTTATGCCCATAGAGAGCAAACCTTTCGCGAAATCGTCTACCCTTTTATCAAATTCGGCGTATGTAAAACGAAGATTGCGATCCGCATAGACTATGAAGTCATGATCGGGGTTGGCCTGTTTCTTCTCTCTTAAAACCTGAGATAAAGTTTTTTCGATGTATTCCATTGTTTGTTCCTTACACAGGCGTATAAATAACAGCTAATATCTTTACAGGGTTATCGTTAGCTGAAAACACGCGATGCGGAACAATGGAATCGTAATAGACCGAGTCTCCTGTATTTAATGTTTCCTTATTCATGCCGTATTCAAGCGACAATGTTCCTTCCATTACAAAAATAAACTCTTCGCCTTCATGCGTGGATTTTTCCTGCTTTGCGTCGGCTTCAATTGTTACAATAAACGGCTCCATGTGCCGCCCTGTTTTATCAGCGGCAAGCGCGAAAAAGCTCATGCCATGATGACCGCCAGATGATGCCGCGCCTTCCGGCAATCCTGTCTTAAAACGGCCCGCGGATGAAGCGTCGCCTGCTCTGCAAATAACAGGACCTAATTGTTCGTGATCGTCAAGAAGCGTGCCAAGACGAACGCCCAGCCCTCTGGATATTTTAATAAGAGGAGCAAGGTCCGGAATTAGACCCGCGTTTTCTATTTTTGAGATCAGTTCAACTGATACGCCGCTGCGTTCAGCAAGATCGTCCATGCTGATTGAATATGTTTTTCTTATTTCCGCGATATGCTCGCCCAATGTATGCGCCATGGTGTAATCTTATATTGTTCTGTTGTATTGTTCAAGACACAGGAATGCATTTATGTATTGAATTTATTTTGGAAAAATTAATTCCAGGTAACTTCATAATTTATGGGCGTTTCAAGAACCAAAAGATCGAGTAACGGTATGTTAAACTCCGCTCTTCTGCCTGAGAATGAGCCTCCCCTTACATTCGTAATAGGGCCGGGAAAATCAATTGAAGCGCGTATTACAGAACCTGCGATTTCATCGCTTACACCTCTGCCATAAACAGATGTAACAAGTGATAAATACTCAGATTTACTCATCACTTCGCCTGTCGCAAGCGGAGCCATTAACGCGCCCAAATAACCGGCGACTTCAGGAGAAAAATTTAAAAGTATTACAGGACCGTTATTCATATTGATCCTGATTTCGCAGCGGCCGCCGCCGGTTCTCTGTTCAAAAAAGATGAACCCTCCCATATTACCGGTTGTAAGAAAATGATTAATATTTGAAACCTGAATTGTTCCATCTACAGCGGCAGGAGCGGTATTTCTGAGTGAAGCTCTGACATTTCCAAACGAAGCATTAGACATGGACTGGGAAATTGAAGGACCATTCAACACCAGATTACTGTTCGTCTGACCTCCCGCAGCGGATAATCGCTGAATTAAAGCGGACATTCTGGGCTCCAGAGACATGCTGACAGTCAATTGCGCAGACCCGTCCGCCGCGAGAGAGCCGTTTATCCTGCCTGCACAGGATATAAGCATCGCACAAAGAGATAAACAGAGAATGAAAAATATACGCATTGTTTTGGAATAGCAATACTTCATTAATAAATAAAATATCTCAATTTAATGAATTTTTCAATTATTATCATTATTTTATTGATTTCCTGCAACTCTATATAGACAAATAGTGTCGTAATGTCATAAGGTAGAGTTATCTTTATTACTGAAAATCAAACTTGGAGGATTATATGTCTGTTCCGTATACAGAAAAGCCCTGGGAATTTTTAAATGATTACAGGGGAAAAGTTTTTAAAGGGCAATGGCCCACGCTGCCGGAAATGTATAAAATTACCGTTTCCCGCTATCCTGAACGCAGATGTTTCACTGTTTTTGATCCAGACAGAATCACGCTGAACTATACTGAATCGCTTAAACTTATTGAGGCTATCGCAAGATGGCTCCACAGTAAAGGCATACGCCGCGGCGACAAGGTGGCTGTTACCGGAAAGAACGCGCCGGAATGGACAGTCGCCTATCTTGCCATACTTTTTGCGGGCGGCGTGGTGGTTCCAATCGACTATCAATTAAAAAATGAAGAGACAGATTTATTAATAAAAACATCAAACGCGCGCATTCTTTTTGTCGATGAAGAAAAATATGATTACTATGCCAAAAAACCTGTCGGGCTGGAAACTGTTATTTCCCTAAGAAAAGGAATTGGAACCTACATTTACGATCTGGACGGGCCTGCTGCTGACATTGAACAGGCGGTAGAAACCGACCTTGCCGCAATCCTCTTTACATCAGGAACAACAGGAGTGCCAAAGGGTGTTATGCTTACACACAGGAACCTTGTATCTGATGTTTACCTTGCTCAGGGAACGCCTCTTATCGTTTTACATACCGATGTGTTTTACGCAATTCTTCCAATTCATCATTCATACACAATGCTTGCCGTTTTTATTGAAACAATATCAACCGGCGCGGAAGTAGTTTTCGGCAAGAAAATGGTTACAAGCCAAATTTTAAAAGATTTAAAAGAAGCGCAGATTACAATGTTATTGGGCGTTCCGATGCTGTTTAATAAAGTGCTGGCAGGAATAATACGGGGACTTAAAGCAAAGGGGCCTATAGCTTACGGGCTGATTTCCTTTCTAATGGCAATCTCAGGCGGCATTAAAAAAGTTTTTAAGGTTAATCCTGGTAAAAAAATGTTCGGATTTATTCTTGATAAAGCAAGCCTTACTTCGGTTCGCATTTGCATCTGCGGAGGCGGCCCGCTCGCTCCGAGCATATTCAAAAAATACAATCAGCTTGGCATCGACTTTGTTCAGGGTTACGGACTTACAGAAACATCACCCATCATCGCAATTAACCCGATTGAAGCGTACAAGGAAACCAGTGTAGGACGCCCATGCCCGCAGGTAGACATGAAGATTTTAAATCCTGATGAACGCGGTATCGGTGAAGTAATTGTAAAAGGCCCGATGGTAATGCCCGGTTATTACAATATGCCCGAAGATACAGCAGCGGCATTTACCGCAGATGGTTATCTGAAAACAGGCGATCTGGGTTATATGGATAATGAAAATTATCTTTACCTGACAGGACGCGCAAAAAACATGATTGTCACCGAGGGCGGCAAGAATGTATACCCCGAAGAAATTGAAAACGAATTCCAGCTTTACGAGGAAATTGAACAGATTTTGATTCGCGGTTATATTCTCGATTCAAAAATGAAAACCGAAGGCATTGAAGCCCTGGTTTATCCAAATCCGGAATTCAAGAACGCAAAGGGAGAAGCGCCGTCCAAAGATGAAATGAAAAGCAGAATTGACGCCATCATTTCCGAAGTGAACCAAAGATTGCAGCCTTACCAAAAAATCAACAAGGTAGCAATTCTGGATAAAGCCATGGAAATGACAACAACCAAAAAGATAAAACGCGGAGACGTTAATACCTAATGCTTCTTTAACTGTTTGTTAGAGTCTGTCCATAGCCTGCTGGTTTATAGACAGACTCTGATTACAGAGATGCAGGTTGTTTGCATTTACTCCTGACTTTATAGTACTTTCCTGACGCTGAAGCGTCGTGTATGCCGTGCATTATATCCAGCACATGATACACAAGTTCGGTTGACGCGCGGTGCGGACGGTTTTCCTCTATTGCCTCAGCCATGTCTGTAATTCCCAATCCCCGCGAATTATCAGAAAAACTTTTAAGCAGCGGAATTTTTGACCATTCCTCTTCTCGGAAACGCCTGACAAACACGGGCCCGCCGAATGTGTTTGGATCTGGAACCTGGAGCGTGCCTTCCGTTCCGTAAATTTCAATGCGCGGCAGCGAATGAGAGTAAACATCAAAACTGGTAATTAATGTGCCCACAGTTCCGCAGGCGAAATCAAGCACGCCCGATATATGAGTAGGAACCTCCACATTGATAATTTCACCGTAACGGCTCGCGTTGGTTATTGTCCTTACCGGCGTACTTATCCGCGCGCTGCCTGAAACCCTGACGACAGGTCCAAGCAAATTTACAAGCGCTGTGATGTAATAGGGTCCCATGTCGAACATTGGTCCGCCGCCTGCCTTATAGAAAAATTCCGGGGAAGGGTGCCAGCTTTCAGGGCCGTGACCCATCATGACAGCAGTCGCGGCAACAGGAACTCCAATCCATCCGTCATCAATAAGTTTACGGCAGGTTTGAATCCCCGCTCCCAGGAATGTGTCAGGCGCGCCGCCAACCCTTACTCCTTTTTCCGCCGCAGTTTCAAGAAGATGCGCCGCATGTTCGCACCTTGTACAGACCGGTTTTTCATTGTAAACATGCTTTCCGGCATTAAGAGACGCAAGAGCCACCTCATAATGATTTTTAGGCGGAGTTATATTAAGGATAATGTCCGTTTCGCCTTTCTTTAGCATTTCGTCTAACGTTTTATACGCTTTTAAATTGTAATCCGCCGCGGCTTTTTCTGCCCTGTCAAAAATAATATCGGTTACCGACGTCAGTTTTATCCTGTTTGCGAACATCACGCTCAGATTATTAAGATAAATTTTACTGATGTTGCCTATTCCCACAACTCCGACTTTCTGCATAAGTTCCTCCATATTTGTATTTGTCTATAATGTTCCCATTATAGAACAAGCCTGTTTATATTTTTTTTCTGCACGCCGCGCTTTGTGCGTGGCCTTCCAGTCCTTCAGAACGGGCGATTATTTCCGCCGCGTTACGCGCTTTTTCAAAACCTTCACCCGGAGTACAGCGCAGCGTTGTTACTGTTTTAAAAAAGTGGCGGACAGACAAACCTCCTGTAAAACGCGCGCTTGTTGATGTCGGCAGGGTGTGGTTAACTCCCGCCGAATAGTCGCCAAGCGCCTCAGCGGAAAGCGCGCCGATAAAAAGGGAACCGTAATTTTTTATAAGAGGCGCCCAGCTTTCCGCATCCTTTAGCTGCAACTCAAGATGTTCAGGCGCGATGGTATCAGCGATTCGAAGCGCTTCTTCCATGCTTTGATAAACGACAATGAGGCCGCCCGCTTCCAGTGAAGCGCGCGCGATTTCGGCGGTTGGCAGCGCTATCAGGCGAGACTCAACAGCGGCAGCGATTAGCTGCGCAAATTCCTTATTTGGAACAAGTACTCTCGCTCGCGCGTCAGGATCATGTTCAGCCTGAGCCAGCATATCCGCCGCTATAATATCCGCCGCTTGCGGCGAAAAGTCGTCAGCATCCGCGCACTTTACGTCCATGCCGTCAGAAATAATCAGCACATCTGTAGGGCCTGCGATAAAATCAATGCCTGTTTCTCCAAAGAGAAAACGTTTTGCCGCTGCGACATATTTGTTCCCGGGTCCTGCGATAATATCAGCGCGAGGGACAGTTTCAGTGCCAATCGCGAGAGCCGCAATTGCCTGTGCGCCGCCGATTGCAAAGATACGCAGCCTGCCGTTATCTGAAACTCCAGCCTCATCCGCAGCTATAGCGGCTGCTGCGAGTATTTTTCTGTCAGGCAGACCGTCTTCCGCAGGCGGAGAACAAAGAATCACTTCTTCTGATCCCGCACAAAAAGCGGGAATCATGCACATAAGCACCGAAGAAAAAAGCGGGAAACGCCCTCCGGGAACATAAACCGCCGCTCTTTGAACTGGTATCACACGCTGGCCTGTAATTAGCCCTGTATCCATTTCATATTCAAAATCAATAAACTGTTCTTTTTGTTTTTCTGAGAATCGTTTTAAATTACGAGATGCAAGTTCCAGCGCCTGTGTCAGAGCCGGATCGTTTGCGCGTAACTCTTCAAAAGAACGTTTTGCTTCCGTAAGAGACACTTCAAGCTGAGCGGGAGAAGATTTATCAAATCTGGATGCGTAATGACGCACTGCCTTATCCCCGTCTTTTCGCACTGAGGCGATAATTTCTTTTACAATTGATTCTGTTTTATTATCTTCCTCCCGCGCTGTCTGGCTTTTCCAATATGAACTAAACTCACCGCCGCTTATTATCCGCATTACGCTCTCCCTGTGATTTCCCCGCAAGCCTTCAGAAACGCGTCCATTTCTTCATTTGTTCCCATACTGACCCGCAGGTAATCCGCGATTCTTTCTTTATTGAAATGCCGCACAAGGAAACCGTTTTCGCGTAACGCGGCGGATAAATCCCTTCCGCTGACATTCGGGGCTTTGATAAACAGAAAGTTGGCCGCCGAAGGCAGAACATTAAATCCCAGACTACGTAATGATTCTGCCGTCCGCTCCCGTGTTGCGACAACACGGCGTTTGATTTCATCGTAATAGGAAAAATCCTTAACCGCCGCCGCCGCGCCGGCGAGAGCAAGACGATCAACTGTGTAGGAATTAAAAGAATCCCTGACATGGCGGAGTCCTTCGATCAATTTTTCATTGCCGATTGCGAAACCAAACCTTAATCCGGCAAGAGAAGCTGATTTGGAAAGAGTATGCACGGTAAGAAGATTTGGATGATCATTGATATTGGGAACCGCAGATTGCCCGCCATCAATTACAGAACCGAATGTTATATACGCTTCATCCACAACAAGCGCTTTATTTACAGCGCCAAGATACCCGGCAAGCGATAAAATATCAGCTAACGGTACAGGTATGCCGGTCGGCGCGTTTGGATTGGGAAAAACCGCTCCGCCTGAGGGAATTTTATAATGATCTGTTTTAACAGAAAAATCCTCACATAACGGAATGGCGCTGTACGGAATATTCCAAAGATTCGCGTAAACAGGATAAAAACTGTAGGTAATATCAGGGAAGAGAACCGGATACGCTTCTGCGCCGCTTTCAAAAAAAGCGCCGAAAGCAAAAGCGAGAATTTCATCGGAACCGTTACCTGCAAATACCTGTTCGGGTTTTACGCTGTAACGGGCAGCGGCGGCTTCGCGGAATTCCGTGCATTCAGGATCGGGGTACAGACGCAGACGTTCATCTGCGGCTTTCTGAACAGCTTCGATAACTTTCGGTGAAGGCGGATACGGATTTTCGTTTGTGTTAAGTTTAATAAACCGCCTGTCCCTGGGCTGTTCGCCGGGAACATAGGGAGAAAGATTTTTTGTACGCGTATTCCAGTAAGTACTCATAATTCCTGTTCTTTGTTAAATTATCATCCTCATATCTGGTTCCTTGCCTTTCATTCCTTATTTGGCGTGACGGCGATCAAGTTCATCAAGAACATCCTGTACATTTATTCCCGCACGAGTCATAAGTACAGTGGAAAAATACAGCAGGTCTGCCGCTTCCCAAACAATCTCATCGCGCGTTTTCGCTTCGCAAAGTTCCTTCGCTTCTTCCATAACTTTTTCACGTACCAGATCATCGTCAAGAGTCGCTGTATATGAACCAGATACGGGATTGCGGAAACGTTCTGCGATTATGTCCTGTAAATATTTCCAGGTATAGTTTCTGCCGGCCACGAAACATGACCACGCGCCTGTATGGCAGACAGGGCCTGTGGGTTCTGCGACTGCCAGCAGCGCATCGCGATCACAATCGGCCCTTATACGGATAAGTTTTAAAACATTGCCTGAACTTTCGCCCTTCATCCAGAGTCTGTTTTTGGTGCGGCTGAAAAAACAAACATTGCCGCGCTTGAAAGTTTCAGCTAACGATACGCTGTCGGTGAAACCAGTCATAAGCGCCTGATCATCAGACGATTGAACAATGACCGGAAGCAATGAGCGGGAATCTGCACTGCAGGTTTGTCCCTTCTTCCAGTTTAAGGAAGCGGTAAAAGCATCCGCGAGACTGATTTTTCCGGTATAAAGAGCCATACCAAGCTGCACATCACAGCCAAGCGCGGCTATTTCCTCAATTTCGCTTAACGTTGACACTCCGCCCGCTACGGTAATTTTACACGAGACTTCTTCGCGCAGCTTCCGCACAGCTGCAAGATCTGTACCGGTCATGGTGCCTTCGCGTTCCACGCATGTAAAAAGAAGCTCAGCGGCAAAAGGTTCAACAGCTTTCGCGGTTTGTATCAAATCCAAACCTGTCGGAGTTTTCCAGCCATCCACAACAATTTCACCGTTTCTGGCGTCAACCGCGGCAATCAGCCGTTCGCGCCCGATTTTTTTTGACATTGCTTCCAGGAAGGTAACATTAACCGCAAATTCTCCGTTCATGCCGCTTGCGATTTTTCCAGAGGGATCGCGAAATGCAGAAGAACCAATTATAATTTTTTGCGCTCCAAAACCAATAAGTTCCCTGGCCTGTTCCGGTGTTCTGATACCTCCGCCCACTCTGCATTCTGCTTTTCTTAAAAGCGGTTTTATCATATCAAGATTTGAACCTTTACCCATCGCGGCATCCAAATCTATTACTGCAACCTCACCATAACGGTTAAATTCTTCCGCAAGATCTGCCGCATTATCACGCTGCAATATGAGTTCTTTACCCTGTTTTAACTGGACAACTTTACTGTTCTGTATATCTATTGATGCGATTACCATAAAATTATTATATATTGATTGATAATTTGTGAATAGTGAGCCTGTCTTATATTGTTTATCTGTTATAAAGATAATATCTACAGTATCATTAAATAAATGCGAATCGAGTTACCTGAATTATGCGTAGTCGCGCTTGTAGGCGTATCAAGCAGCGGTAAAACGACTTTTGCCAAAAATCATTTTAAACCTACAGAAGTTCTTTCATCAGACTTTTTCCGCGCTCTTGTCTCTGATGATGAAAATAATCAGCAGGTAACGCCGCAGGCATTTGACGCGCTTTATAATATAGCAAACAAACGCCTGGATTTGGGCCTTTTTACAGTCATAGACGCGACAAATGTGCAAAGACACGCGCGTTCATCCGTAATGCATCTTGCCAAAGAGCAGAATTGTCCCGCCGCCGCGATTGTACTTGATGTCCCTGAAGAAATTATAAGAGAACGAAACATTAAACGTGCTGACAGAACGTTGCCAGAAAATATTTTAACAAGACAAATTGAACAATTGCGGCAGTCTGTCAGCCATTTGCAAAAAGAGGGGTTTCACTGCGTTTACGTTCTGTCAGGCGAAGAAGAAATAGCAAACGCAGAAATAGCGCGAGTTCCGCTGCGGAGCGGCAAAAAGAACGAAACAGGGCCTTTTGACATTATAGGAGATATCCACGGCTGTTATGATGAGTTATGCGAACTTTTATTAAAACTGAATTATGAAACAGACACCGAAAAATTTTCGGCGAGCCATCCCAAAGGCCGCAAAGCCGTATTTTTGGGAGATCTCTGCGACAGGGGCCCTAAAAATATTGAAGTGCTCCGTCTTGTAATGAACATGGTACAGGAAGGCGGCGCATGGTGCGTGGCAGGCAACCATGATGTAAAACTGTTAAGAAAACTGAACGGAAAAAATGTGCAGCTAACACACGGCCTTGACAAGACAGTGGAACAACTGGAATTGCAGGACGCCAAATTTAGGGAAAAAGTTAAGAATTTTATCAGCGGATTAACCAGCTATTATATGTTCGACGGCGGCAGGCTGATTGTTTCTCATGCCGGAATTAAGGAAAAGTATCATGGCCGCAGTTCCGGCCGCGTGCGGGAATTTTGCCTTTATGGCGAGACAACGGGCGAAACAGATGAATACGGTCTGCCGGTACGAACGCCCTGGGCGAATGAATACAGGGGGAAAGCTCTGGTGGTGTACGGGCACATTCCGTCTATTGAACCGCAGTTAATAAACAACACAGCCTGCATTGATACGGGTTGTGTATTCGGCGGCAATTTGAGCGCATACCGTTATCCGGAAAAAGAAATCGTACAGGTAAAAGCAAAATACAAGTATTATGACCCTATTCATAAAAAACAGATAATGGAGCAGCCATGAACACATTTCTTTCATGTTTTAATGTCCGCTCGGGCGGCGAAACAGACTGGATCAACATCACAGGTGAAGTTCAAAAATCAATCGCAGCTTCCGGCGTACGCGAAGGAATCTGTGTAGTCTTTGTACCGCACACTACAGCCGCGGTAACCATCAATGAAAACGCGGACCCCGATGTCCCCCGCGATGTAAATTTAGCGCTGAACATGATTTCACCTAACCGGCGCGAATTCCGCCATGGAGAAGGAAACTCAGACGCGCACACCAAAACAAGCCTTGTTGGGCCTTCGCTGACAATTATTGTTACGGAAAGCAGACTGTTACTGGGTACATGGCAGGGAATTTGGTTTAACGAATACGACGGGCCCAGAACGCGGAAGGTTCATGTACGTGTAATGGGCGAGTAGGGCGGTTACAGCCATAAGGCCGCTGTGGGAACCGCAAACATATTCTCCGCGAATGGAACAGTTCTGTCGCCTGAATAAACAATAATCCCAATATAAGGATTATTATTTTTCACTATGTTTTCCTGAAACCAAAATTGAGACTTAAAATCGTCTTTTGAAACGCTGTGTCCGGCTTTTACCTCAATTCCAAGCAGCGCTCCGTCATCACGCTCAATCAGAAAATCAATTTCCCTGTCGAGCCTGTCGCGGTATTGAAAAAGCCTGTATTTATAATCCATGTCTACCTGCGCCGCAAGTTCCTGGAAAACAAATGTTTCAATTAATTTACCCGAACGGTCATTATTCATAATGACTTCTTTTGGATTCCAGCCAAGAGATGACGCCATTATTCCGGTATCTGTCGCGTAAAATTTCGACCTTCTGCCAACCCGTTCATAATCTGTTTTTAACCACGGTAAAACCTTTTCATACATATACATTGAAACCAACGTATTAATATAACTGTCCAAAGTAACTTTATTGATGGATAGCGCGGATGTTATCTGGGACAGTTCCATAAATTTGGATGACCATGAGGCAAGAATGCCAACCAGACTCTGCAAGTCATTCTGCCTGCGAATATTCGCAATATCCTTTAAATCACGCATGAGTATTGTATTTATGAAATCATTATGCCAGACTCTTCTTTGCTGAATATTATCAATCGCCACCGCTTCCGGATAACCGCCCCGAAAAGCCAAATTGATAATATATTCCTTGTTGTAGCCGCTTATTATCGCGGGAAAATCTTTTTCATAAGCCCGCGAAAAAAAGGACGGCTTTTTACCCATTATTTCACCGACAGTAAGCGGCCGCAGACGAATGTACTTTACACGACCGGCAAGACTATCGCTAATGGTAGGTAAAGTTAGAATGTTGGCGGAACCTGTCAGCAAAAATTGCCCAGGACGCTTGTCCTTGTCTACAACCAGCTTAATTTCCGGTATGAGTTTTGGCGCTTTTTGGATTTCATCGATCACCATAGTCCCGGTATTATTAAAAATAAACCCTTTGGGGTCAGAAAGAGCGTAATCCAGCATAAATGAATCATCCAGTGAACGGTATTCTTCAAGATTATCTATAACTTGCCGGGAAAGAGTGGTCTTACCTGTCTGCCTTGCTCCGGATACTACCACGACCCGGCGCGTATTTAAGATATTTCTAACGCCATCGGCCTGCCAGCGTTTGTATTCATTGTGCATAAAAACCCCTATTCTACTGCGAAAAATATAATAAAACTGCTGCAATAAGTATAATAGAAGTAATGCAAAAAGTACAATAGGAGTTGTATAAAAAGTATAGTAAAGTAACTGCAAAACATATAATAGAAACTGTGCGAAAAGCATATTAGAAATGATGCGATAAGAATAAAATATTAGATGCAAAAAGAACAATAAGGTTACGGCGATAAAAATAGTAAAAATAATGCAAAAAGTATAGTAGATATTGAGCAAAAAGAACATTAAACTATCTGCAAAATAAATAATAGAAATTATGCGAAAAGCGTATTAGGATTATTGCAATAAGTATAATATACCTACTGCGAAAAGTATAATAGAAATAATGCAAAAAGCATAGTCATGATTCTGCGAAAGGAAAATTAAAATCTATGGTAAAGGTTCCAAAAACGCGAACCTGCGGTTCGAAAGTTTTGGAACCGCCTCAATTATAAAATTTAACTAAAAATTGCTTGACAAAAGTGTTATTGTGTATTAGTGTTATAGTACACATAGGGAGGTAGCACTATGTTATTATGGGAACAATGGAGACTGGCGTTTGATGACCGGAGTCCGATATACCGCCAAATTATTCTCCAGTTCAGTCAGGCGTTTGTCCGGGGAGATATATCGCCGGGTGAGCGTATTCCATCAATCCGAGAAATGTCAGCGCTGTTAAAGGTAAACACAAATACCATGCAGCGCGCGTATCAGGAAATGGAGCGGGATGGACTGATCAGCAGTAAAAGAGGCACCGGATATTTTTCTACGGAGGAAAAAGAAATGATTGAAAAAACACGCCGCATCCTGGCTTTGGATTCACAGAGCCGTTTTATGGGAGAAATGCGCGCTTTAGGCTGCGCAGACACGGAGATCCTGAAGGAACTCGAAATTTTTATTAAAGAAGGAGTTAAAAATGGCAACAACGCAAACGCCGGTTTCCATGTCGCCGCCGGTTCTTGAAATCACGGGACTTGAAAAACACTTCAGGGGCTGTGAAGCTCTGCAAGGGGTGGATATGTCCATACCAGCCGGACAGATCGCAGGACTTCTGGGACCAAACGCATCAGGAAAAACCACATTACTGAAGATCGCGGCCGGACTGCTTCAGCAGACCAGAGGGCAAATAAATTATTATGGGAATGCAGCGCCGGGACCGGAAGCAAGAAAAACAATCGCCTTTTGCCCTGACACTCTTATCTTCCCGCACTGGATGCGCGTGCGTAACGCGTTTACTTTTTTTAAGGAAATGTACGGCGATTATTCACAGACGCGCGCTGATGAACTTATTCGTATTCTTGATCTTCAAAATGTTCAGGATAAATATATCAACAAGCTGTCCAAGGGAATGAAGGAACGTCTCGTACTGGGCCTCACTTTCTCCCGCGAGACGCATTTGTATCTGCTTGACGAGCCGCTGGACGGTATTGATCCGGTTGGGAAAACACGCGTTATCGACGCAATACTTGCCATGCAGCCGCAGGGCGCTTCTACTCTTGTATCAACTCATCTTGTCAAGGATATAGAGCGCATATTCGACAGTGTATTTTTTCTGTCCAAAGGGAAAATTGTTTTTTCAGGTTCATGCGATGCATTACGTGAAAAACGAAATCAAACCGTGGAACAGGCTTATCTGGAGGTGTTTTACAATGAAGGCTCAATTTAAATACGCTTTTTTGGCCGGACTTTATTTCAGAGGATATGCGTTCGCAGTAATCTTCATAATGAATACAGTGTTTATTTTATTAGGCTCGATTGGCGTGCTTCCGTTCGCAGCCAGTGTTACAGCCGTATCACTGGGAGGAGTCGCAATCGCCATTATGTTAGCAGCTAACATTGGCGGCGATATAGCAATTGCCCGCAGAATGTTCTCCGCGCCGATCGCGTATCTGCACGCGTTAACTCCCGTTCCGCGCTGGAAAACCCTTTTGGCAGGCATAATAGCAATGGCGGTGATGGATATAATTACAATGACCTATGTAATTGTCACCGAGGTATGGTTGTCTTTCAACCTGGCGGGAGGCGGTTATTGGCAAACGGTCTGGAATTACCTTGGAACACTGGATTCATCCTTGTTAATGACATTGGTACTATGGATTCCGCTTGCGGCTTTGGCTTATTATCTATTAACAATAATGATAATAATGTTTAGCGTAACGGCAAGAAAATCATTTCTCTGCAATCTGCCGGCGTCCGGTCTTCTGGCTTTCTTGCTGGCCTGCGCGTGTTTCTACGTAATCAGCCTTTTACAACTGGTTTTAGCGCCGTTCAGCGATGTTCAACGGTACCTGTTTTTTATTATAATTACACCTGGAAGCAATGTGGCGCTTCCATTGTTAGTCATACTGACACTACTGGAAACCACAGGTATATTTATCCTGACATCAAAATTAATAGAAAGGAAGATCAATTTATGAAAAAAATATTTTATTCAGCGTTTCACCTGACAATTTTTACAACGCTTATCGTATGTTTATCAGGCTGTATATTTGTAAACATCGGTGATTTAAACGCCATAGCAGGACAGGGCGATCTGGAAAATTTTGAATTAAATGTCGGCCAATTCAACAGAATAAAAATTGACGGTCTGTGTGAAATCCGCTATTACTCCGCGCCTTCCGATACCGTTACCCTGGCGGTTCAACCCAATCTGCGGGAATACTATAAAGTAGAAGTAGTAAACGGTGAACTAACAGTCAGTACAACAAGAAGAGTCACATTCAATTCAAATAAAAGCGCCACGCTGACAGTTTCCACGCCTGTATTGGACCAGGTTACAATTACCGGCGCCGGTTCCTTCACAACATATAATAAAATTACATCCGATTCATTTACTTTTTTATTGGACGGAGCCGCCGAAGGCAAAGCTGAACTTGAAACAGGCAGTCTTTATGTAGAGATAACAGGCGCTGGAAATTTTAAATTATCCGGCACGGCGGATACAGCCAGTTATATTTTAAACGGCGCCGGTAATTTGGACGCGCTATCGCTTCAAACACGCGACGCTATAGTTAATATGTCAGGCGCGGGAACCATAAGGGTATTCAGTACCGGAAATTTGCAAATCAATGCTGACGGCGTAGGCACAGTTGAATACAAAGGCTCTCCCAGCCTTAGCCTTAACAGGGACGGATTGGTCAGCATCAGGCGGCTTGATTAAACAATTTTAATGCGGGTCTGGTGATACTGGATCCGCATGTAATTACTTACAGTACAATTAAAAACTTTGACAGAAAAAAATCAGTATAATATACTTCAACATATATGAAAAAATATTTCCTTTCGCTGATTTTTTTATTAAATTCTCTTTTAATTATTTACGGACAGAACGCGCAAATTCAGAATTACGGCAGTGCGAAATCACTGGAAGGAAATGTTTATGTGCTGGTGTGTTTTATTTCCGGTTCCAACAATTCATGGAGTTATAATGAGAAATTGGACTGGTTTAAAAAATATTATGAAGCTGTAAACTGGATAAAAGATCAGGCGCTGAACTACAATGTCGCGATAAATTTTCAGGGTGGTAATTTCGGGATGAACGCCGATATAAAACTTGATTATGGTTACGGAACCGGTTCGGGGAATGAAGATGTTTCAATGGTATCAAAAGTATTAAGGGAAATCGGTTACAGGGACAGTTTGTCATTTTACGAATTTATAGTTAATAACACAAATTGCGATAACGCGTTAATATTGATTGCGGCGAAAGGCAGGGGAAGAAGTTACGCGATAGCATGTGAATTCAGCACTGAGGATTTAATATACAAGGAACTGCATTTTATGGAAGGCGTTATGTTATACGATTATAATGAAGACGGAAATGAAATTCTTTCTTCAGGGATAGCGCATGAATTATTGCATCTTTTCGGCGCGTGGGATTTATATGAAAATTTTATGCAATCAAACGCCATAGAAGAACTGGCATTGTATCTGTTTCCAAATTCAATAATGCTCAGAATTTCACAAAATATAAATGAATTAATTATTGATCCTGTAACAGCATGGCTGATTGGATGGAACAAATATCCGGAACCATGGTATGACGCATTCAATCCATACTCAAAAATCCGGTAATACCCCGCTGTTCGCGCCTATTGACCTCTGTCCGCTCAGCGTATTAGTATAAAAAGTCCGCATCAGGAACCATGCGAGCAGACGCCGCCCAACTCCGCCAGGTCCGGAAGGAAGCATCGGTAAGCGGAAGTCTGTTGCGCCGTGGCCCTCCTGGTGCGGGCAAGTTTGCCGTCTCTCCCGCTACTGGTAAATATTGTTATTATTAGATAAACTGATTCCATGGCAAATACAGCTTCCATGCCTTATGAAGTAACCGCTTCCAAACGCAGACCAAAAATATTTGATGAAATAGCAGGACAGGAATTTGTAGTATCTACAATAAAAAATTCCCTGCAAAGCGGACAAATTGCGCACGCTTATCTTTTCTCTGGGCCCAGGGGATGCGGAAAGACAAGCGCAGCGCGTGTTCTGGCGCGTTCATTAAATTGCGAAAAAGCGGCGGAAACTGGTTACAGCGGAAACCCATGCGGAGAATGCGATAATTGCCGTTCCATCAGCCTGGGAGCCAGTATGGATGTACTGGAAATTGACGGCGCGTCAAATAATTCAGTAAATGATGTGCGCCAGATAAAAGATGAGGTTCTTTTTCCTCCGCAGGCAGGCCGCTATAAAGTTTACATTATTGACGAAGTGCACATGCTTTCCGGAGGTGCGTTTAACGCTTTGTTAAAAACAATTGAAGAACCGCCGCCCTATATCGTTTTTATTTTCGCGACAACTGAACTGCATAAGGTTCCCGCTACGATAAAAAGCCGCTGTCAGCAGTTTAATTTCAGGCTCATACCTATCGAGACAATTCAGGAAATATTGAAAAAAATCTGCGCCGAAAACGGAATCGAAGCGGAAGATGACGCCCTGTTCTGGATTGCAAGGGAATCAACCGGCAGTATGCGCGATGCCTTCACCCTTTTTGATCAGGTTGTATCTTTTTCCGCGGGAAAAATCCGCAGCGATTTAATCCGCGAAAAACTGGGCATTATCGGCCTTGAAAAATTAAACGCCCTGGCGGAAGCGTGCGCAGCAAATGACACATCAGCCGCTTTTGCGCTTACCGATGAAATTCTGTCATCAGGTGTGGCGATTGAACAGTTTGTAATCGATCTGACAGGGTACTACCGCAGTCTTTTATTGCTGAAAAACGGCATAACAAGAGAATCACTTTTGGGATACCGTCCGGTTCTGTTTTCAGCGAAAGTTCTGGAAACTTACGATTCTATCCGGTTTGAACAGGCGCTGGAACTTTTGCTTGACTGTTACCGGGACATTCGCTATTCGGTATCCCCGCGCTTTGAACTGGAAACCGCTGTTTCAAAATTGTCATGGTTAAGCCGCTGGATTTCTCAGCCTGAATTAAAAGAAGCAATTGAAAAAGCGCAGAACGCTCTCATGTCTTCAGGCGCTGGTGAACGCATTTCCTCAAGTTCAGATTCATCGCGTTCAGGAAATCTTCGGGTAACTCAGACAGAGGCTCAGCCTCAGCGCAGCAATCCGTCACAGGCGCAGGCTAATAACAATGCCAACACAGGCAGTAAATTTTCAGACGGAGGGCGTTCACTGGCAGAAGACTACAAGCGCATGATAGCCAAAAAAGAAACAGGAAACGGATCGCATATTAATGATGCCGCCAGCTTCGATCCTCCGGTTCAGGAAGACGATGATGTCCCGCTTTGGGACAGCTCCGTTAAAAAAAACACTGAATCAGAAATTCCGCCGCAGGTTGAGCGAGTTTTATCAATGATTCCAGGGACGATAGTTCCGTAGATGACTATCCTTTGGCATAATAAATTAAAATCTATGGTTTTAAAACATTATTGAATAACGGAGCGTATGATGAATATTAATCCATTTGATGTATTGAAAAACGCACAGAAGATTCAGGAGCAAATGAGCGGTTTTCAGGAAAAACTCGAAATTATCACCGCGACAGGAGCATCCGGCGGCAGCATGGTTGAAATAGATATAAACGGAAAACTGGAAGTACTTGCCGTGCGCATTACTCCGCAGGCCAGGGAATGCGACGCAGAAATGCTGCAGGATCTTGTAATGGCCGCTTTTACAGACGGTATGGCAAAGGTAAAAGAACAAATAAACAGCGCAGTCGGTAATATGGCGGGCGGCTTAAACATACCGGGCGGACTTAATATACCAGGTTTTTCAGGCGCCAAATAAGCATATAACATGAATCCAAATGCTCTGGATAGGCTGATTACTCTATTCGCAAAACTCCCAGGAATTGGAAAAAAAAGCGCAGGACGGATAGCGTATCATATTCTGGACAGCAGTCCAATCCTGGCGGAAACTCTCGCCAGGGAACTGGCAGGTCTGCATCAGGCAATCAGGCGATGCAGTATTTGCGGCAGTTTTACAGAAACCGATCCCTGTTCAGTCTGTACCAATCCGGACCGCGATCACTCAATAATCTGCGTTGTGGAATGCGCCCAGGATGTGCGAATCATCGAAGATGCAAAAGAGTTTCCCGGGATCTACCATGTCCTTGGCGGTTTAATCGCTCCTTTGGATGGTGTAAGCCCTGCGGATCTTTCCATAGATAAACTTATCGCGCGCCTGCATGATACAAGTAAAATTCAGGTGAAAGAACTCATCCTGGCGCTGAACCCAACAGTAGAAGGCGATACCACTTCTCTTTATTTACAGAAAACGCTTAAAGATTATCCGGTGGAAATTACCCGGTTGGCATCGGGTATGCCTGTTGGCGGAAATATTGAATATATAGATAAACTTACACTTTCACGGAGTTTCAGAGGCCGTATAAAAATTTAAATAAAAAAAATATAATAAAAACGCATATTATACCTTTCAAATGATCCTGAACTTCCAAAAAAAAATGGTCAAAATGACACAATTAAAATGAAAAAAAAAACATCTGTGTCATTATTCCTGCCAAATTTCAAATAGTAAAAACAGAAACCTCATAAATGTCTGAATTTTAGCCCAAAACAGAATAAAACCGGATAAAAATGTTGGCACGATTATTGCTATATAAGTTACATATAAGAGGTGATAATATGACAAACGAAACTGTAAAAAATGAAAAGAAAGCGGCGAAATCAAAAAAAGCAGTAAGAGCGAAATCAGCTGATAACACTCTTGCTTTTTTTCTTGGCGAAATTAACAAGATTCCCCTTCTGAGCAGGGAAGAGGAAGAGAAAACAGCGAAAGAAGCGGCGGCGGGAGATAAAAGAGCCAGAGAAAAACTTATAAACGCCAATTTGCGTTTTGTGGTTAACATCGCGAAAAAATACCAGTCAATGGGACTTCAGCTTGAGGAACTAATCGCCGAAGGCAATGTCGGTCTTGTAAACGCCGTTGATCGTTTTGATGTGAGAAAAAACTGCCGCTTTATTTCCTATGCTGTGTGGTGGATACGCCAGTCAATCCTCAGCGCCCTTTGTGAAAAATCCAGAATGATCCGGCTGCCGATGAGCCGCGCTTCAGAACTTGTAAAAATTGAAAAAGCGAAAAAAATAATAATGGATCAGAAATCGGCGGAAGATGAAGCCAAAGAAATCGCGGGGTTACTGAATATGGACAAAGAACGCGTAACCGATCTTCTTGGAATATCAAGAGAAATACTGTCACTGGATGTCATATCCTCGCAAAATCAGGATTCACCGCTTGTGGACTTGATTGAAGATAATAAATATACAACTCCTGACATGGCGGCGGTACATTGCCTGATGGCAGACGATATAGAAAACATGTTAAAAACTCTCAGTAAAAACGAAGCGGATATAATTCGCAATCATTACGGCCTTGGTCAGCGTCCGCAATTAACATTAACGGAACTGGGTATGAAATACGATCTCACCAAGGAACGCATCAGGCAAATAGAAGAAAAAGCTTTAACCCGTCTGAAGAACCCGGTTCGTGGGAAGAAACTTCAAATGTATGTAGCTTGACGTCATTTAATAAAAACATTATTATGTTTGTAAGGGATTTCTTTTAAACTGCAGTTTAAAAGAAATCCCTGTAAAGGCCGCAGGATTAATATTTTTTTTGTTAATTCTGCGCAACTTAATATTTTCAGGAGGAATGAAAATGAAAAGAAGCGGTTTTATTGCACTGGTTTGCATTTTCCTTGCAGCAATGATTTTAACGGTTGGATGCAAGAAAAGCGAAACTACAGCCGGCGCTGCCGCCGGTACAAGCGCAAGCAGAGCTCCGGTAGAAATTACAGTTATGCATAGCAAAATAGAGACTGATTCTGCGTTAAAGGCCTACGCGGCGCTGTATGAAAGACAGACAGGCGTAAAGGTTAATGTCAGGAGCGTTGGCGGAGACACAAGTCTGGATTCAGTAGTCAGATCGATGCTCGCAGCAGGAGATGAACCTGAGATCATCGCTATCGAAGGCAGGGCCGGATACGAAGAACACCTGGCAGGCGGAAGAATCACTGATCTTTCCGATCAAGCCTGGGCAAGGGACACAGATGTAGCCTATATCGACGCGTCAGGCAGAACTGTTGGCTTTCCAATGGCAATTGAAGGATGGGGACTTGGTTATAACAAATCAATCCTGGACCGAGCAGGGATTAATCCGGCTACTTTGATAAACGTAAATGCAATCAGGGCGGCATTTGAAAGGCTTGACTCAATGAAAGCCCAGCTTGGCATTGACGCTGTAGTTTCAATGGCGGCCAGCGCCGATATGTCATGGGTTCCTGGAAACCATGGTACTAATACATACCTTGCACTCGGTTTACCGTATAACAATTCAAGAAGATATATTGATATGATGCTCAGCGGACAGGTAGATAATACCCGTCTTACGGCATTTGCTGAATATATGAATCTTCTGTTCAGATATTCCAACAGAACAACTCTCCTAGCAGGCGGATACGACCAGCAGGTTGGTGAATTTGTTATCGGAAAAACCGTCTTTGTCCATCAGGGTAACTGGATTGATCCCAACATGGCAGAGTTCGGCGCGACATTTGAAGTGGGTTATATCCCTCACGCGATGCTTACCGAAAATACAGACGGTATTTTTGTCGGCGCTCCGTGGTACTATATCGTAAATTCAAAATCAAGGAATGTTGAGGAAGCAAAGAAATTCCTTAACGCTATGGCTACAACGCGCGATGGTCATGACTACATGGTCACACAGGCAGGCATGATTCCCGCGTTTAAATCCGTAACGCTTACTCCTTCCGGCGGATTCTCAAAAGCTGTTCAGGCTTATGCCAACCAGGGCAAGATTTACGCATGGCAGCAAAATGACATGCCAAGCGGATTTGGCGGAGATACTTTAGGGCCGATTTATAATCAATTGGCATCGGGAAGCATTAACGTAGCCAGATTCGTAGAGTTATTCAGAAACGCTGTTGCTACATTAGCAAGGTAGCATACAGGGAGCAGGGAGCAGGAAACAGGAACATTGCCCAATAAAAAGATTCCGGATTTAATTCCGGTATCCTGGCAGTGTATCCTGTTTTAAACTTCCCATGCTCCCTTATTTTTTTTTCAGGAGGAGACATGAGCAAAGTACATGCCGGCAAGCAGCAGCATGACCTGACGTTTTTCCTGTTTCTATTTCCTTCAGTTTTTGCATTTATAATGGTAATTATTATACCGTTCTTCATGGGGATATACTTTTCATTTACAGACTGGATTGCGATGACAGGTTCCAAAGTAACATGGGTTGGAGTTAAAAATTATTTAGCTGTTTTTCAGGACATTACATTTCTAAATTCTTTTTTAATAACCGTAGTATACGCAGTATTAAATATAATTGTAATTAATATATGCGCGTTTTTCCTGGCTCTCCTGGTAACAAGCAAACTGAGATGGACCAATCTTTACCGGGCGGGTTTCTTCCTTCCAAACCTTATCGGCGGAATCATTTTAGGCTATATCTGGATGTTCATATTTAACAATGCGATACCTGCCATAGGAGGGATGCTCAGGCTGACATGGTTCAGGGAAAATTTATTTTTAATCGACAGAAACCTGGCGCTGCTGGCGATTGTAATTGTCGGCACATGGCAGTATGCCGGTTATATAATGATGATCTATGTAGCGGCAATACAGAGCATTCCCGATACGCTTCTTGAAGCCGCGGAAATTGACGGCGTAAACCGCGGACAGCGCCTCAGGTTTATAGTGTTTCCGCTGGTCGCGCCCGCGTTCACAATTTCAATGTTCCTGACGCTTGTAAACTCCTTTAAACAGTTTGATGTAAATTACGCACTGACAAACGGAGGGCCTTCAGGCATGTTCCTTGGCAGGGCGGTGAACACAAATGAATTTCTTGCGTTAAACATTTATAAATCGGCTTTTATATATAACCAACTCGCGCAGGGCCAGGCAAAGGCAGTAATATTTTTTATCGTTCTTGCAATTATTTCGATAATCCAGGTCCGGTATAATAAAAAGAGGGAGATAGAAATGTAATGAATAGAAAAAAAAATATTAATCTGGAAATTCTCGCTATCCTGCTGTTCATTATTTATATGGTTCCTTTTGTACTGGTTATAATTAACGCTTCAAAACCTTCATTGCAGATAATTGTAGAGCCTTTGGCATTCCCAAAAAACCCAATGCAGTTTTTCACAAACATCAAGACCGTGTTTGAAAGTCCCAATGTGCGTTATCCGTCATCATTTATGACATCACTGATAGTTACGGTTGTATCCGTTGTGCTTCTTATACTGTGTTCTTCAATGGCTGCCTGGGTTCTTGTGCGCACCAAAACTAAATTGTCCGGTATTATCTTTTTTGTATTTTTATCAGCCATGGTAATACCGTTTCAGGTTGTCATGTTCCCCCTTGTTTCATGGTTTCGCATGATCGAAGTGGCGTTCGGCCTTACAGGAGCATCAAGGCTTCTTCAGAATTATCAGGGAATCATTTTCGCGTATCTCGGTTTTGGGTGTTCTCTTTCCATTTTCCTTTACCACGGTTTTATCAAAACAGTGCCGATTGAGCTTGAAGAAGCCGCCAAAATCGACGGATGCACAAAACCGGTTACATTTTTCAGAATTGTTTTCCCGATACTTACTCCTATTACGGTAACTGTGCTAATTCTGAACAGCATGTGGATTTGGAACGATTTCCTCCTGCCATTGCTGGTTCTCGGAGGCGGAAACAATATTCAAACGCTGCCATTGGCCGTTGCGAACTTTGTCGGCTCATTCCTGAGAAGGTGGGATTTAATTCTGACATCAACTTTAATGGCAATGTTTCCTGTAATTATATTGTTCCTCTTCCTTCAAAAGTATATAATCAAGGGCATAGTAGACGGTGCGGTAAAGGGATAAATCTTTTTTCACCGTATTAGCGCGGGTATTTAAGTGAAGGAAAAAGTATACGAGCTGCAGGATATAAAAATAAACGCTGCAGATTTATCATTATGTGAAACTTTATTCCATAACGCAAACGGTTATATTGGAATCAGATCCTGTTTTGAAGAAGGTTACCCGGATAGAATCAAAAGTATCCGGGGTACCTATATTAATGGATTCTACGAATACGCGGATATGCCTCAGGCGGAAAATTTACGCGGCTTAGCAGAAGAAAAAAGAATAATGCTTAATATCGCGGATACGCAGGGTATCCGCCTGTTTCTGGATGACGAAGAATTTAATTTATGGGGAGGCATGGTCACAGATAGCCGCCGCACCCTGAACATGAGCGGTGGTTATTCCGAGCGTTATGTGCATTGGCATTCCCCGAACGGAAAGGAAGCGGAAATTCGCATCAGACGGCTCGCTTCATTTACAAGACCCTGTCTTTTTTTAATTGAATATTCCGTAAAAGCGCTGAATTTTTCAGGTACTGTTCATATTATTTCGGCGCATAAAGCAGATGTGGAAAATTCCGGCCATCTTGAGGGCGCTGAAGCAGACGCAAAACGGTATCTTGATATAATTAATTCTGAAACAGAGAAAAACGCTTCGTTTTTTACTGCGGAAACCATAAAATCAAAACTTAAAGTCTGTACCGCAGTGGATCATGTGTTCAGCAAAGACGCAAATATAAAAACCGCAATAAATAATAACACCGCAGCATGCACAATAGACGCGCAAATAAGTCAAAATGAAAGTATCACGCTTCATAAATATTCGGTATTCTGCGACAGCGCTCCCGATTGCCTGAAAAAAGCAAAGGAAGAACTCGCAAACAGTATGGCCGCTCCCGCGCAGACGCTGTTTCAGGAGCAGCGCGAATACCTTGATAAATACTGGAATAACGCCCTTCTTGAAATAGAGGGAGACGATGAACTGCAGCAGGCAATACAGTTTAATATGTACCAGCTTCTGCAAACAGCCGGAAAGGAAGGTCAGGGAATTGTCGCCGCCAAAGGTTTATGCGCGCAGGGATACGATGAGCATTATTCCCGGGATACCGAAATTTATATCGAGCCTTTTTTTGTTATAAGCAACCCGGAAATTGCACGTAACCTTATAAGCTACCGTTACGACTCGCTTGAACAGGCGAAAAAAAACGCGCTGCATCTGGGATATAAAACGGGCGCTCTGTTTCCGTGGCGCGCAAATATGGACAACGGATGCGCAGCCGCGCAATACCACATTAACGGCGATATAGCGTGGTCGGTTGTTTTTTATTACCTTGTCACAGGAGATTTGGATTTTATCGCGCATAAAGGAGCGGAACTTGTTTTTGAGTGCGCCAGACTATGGATAGACGCCGGCATTTTCCATGAGGGACAATTCAGAATAAACAATGTGTCAGGACCTGATCAATACTCATGCGCCGCAAACAATAATTATTATACCAACATCGGCGCTAAAAGAAATCTTGAATGGGCTGTAAAATTTTATGAACTGCTGAAAAAAAACGGAAAGCTCTCTGCACTCGCAGAAAAAATTAAACTGGATGATAATGAAGTAAGCGTTTTCGCAGAAGCCGCTCAGGGGATGTATCTTCCCTATGATGAAAAAACCGGAATTAATCCGCAGGATGATTCATTCCTTTTAAAAAAACGCGTAAACCCTGGCGGGATTTTAAAAGAAAATTTTCCGCTGCCGCCGCATTATCATCCGCTTTTTCTTTATCGTCATCAAATTTGCAAACAGGCGGACACAGTTCTGGCGCATATAATATTTGATGACGCGCCGCTTAAGACAATGATAAATTCATTCCTCTACTATGAAGATATTACAGTACGCGATTCATCGCTGTCTAATTGCGTTTTCAGTATCGCAGCCTCGCGGTACGGTTTTTATGAAGAAGCGTATGAATATTTCAGCGATTCCGCCAAACTGGATTTTTTATTCAAGGCAGGATATGCCAAAGACGGATTACATATAGCCAACATTGGCGGAACATTCATGGCAATTATTTTTGGTTTTATGGGATTAAAAGTAAAAGAGTCGGGAATATATATATCGCCTTATTTGCCAAAGCGCTGGAAAACCTGCCGTTTTAAACTGCGTTATGGTGAAAATCTGATTGAAGTAACAATTGATACGGATACTATTCAACTATCGCTTGTATCAGGCGGCAGCGTTCCTGTATATATTTATGATAAACTGTACAATTTAACATATACTGTTATAACCCCTGTCAAGAACACCGCAAGGGAAATTCAAAAGTACAAAGCGGTTTTTTTTAGTTCAAAAGTTATTCATGAAAATATTAATACGGATGCCCGTTCAATATTAAAACATCTAAAATCCATGGGTATAAAAACAGTTGTTATAGACAGCGATGATAAATATGTTAAACCCGGCAAAATTTATTTAAAAACCGCGGCCTCTCTGATAGTCGCAGTAAACCAGACGCTGGTTGTTGAGAATACAATAACAGGAATTGATACCGCTTACGCGGAAGGTTTCCATTGCGCCGCAATGGGCGATGCGCATAACTCTGCGAACGCAAAAATAAAACTGGATAAACTCGCGCAATTGTTTTACCTTGTTTAATCAGCGTCTTTTATATTATTTTTGGTTTTTACGGTTTTTTAAATAATTTTTATCAGTTTTATTGATTTTATGATTTTATACAAGGAAATATATACTTATATTAACAAATTTTTTATTATGTGTTATACTTTTAAAAATTATGGAAAACACCGGGAAAAACAACATTCTGATTGTAGATGATGAAAAATCAAATCTTGAAATTCTGAGAAATATATTATCCCCCGAATACGCGGTTTATATGACAAAAAGCGGTTACGCCGCAATAGAAATGGCCGTTGAGCAAATGCCCGATTTGATTTTACTGGACATAATCATGCCGGACATGAACGGTTTCGACGTGCTTAGAGCGCTCAAAGAATCACAAAAAACGCGTCATATTCCGGTAATAATAATTACAGGGCTTCAAAGCATAGAAGACGAAGAAAAAGGGTTTGCCCTTGAAGCCGCAGATTTTATACATAAACCTTTTAGCAACAATGTTGTGAAGTCCAGGGTACATCAGCAAATTCAAATTGTAAATCAAATCCGCGCGCTGGAACAATACGCGCAAATCCAGGCCGCTCTGGCAGCTACAGAGGAAAAAAATAAATTTTTCGCCCGGATGAGCCATGAAATGCGCACGCCATTGAACGCTGTAATCGGTCTGTCTGAAATGCTTCTGGATTCTGACGGGTTAAGAGAAGAAGCAAGAGAAAATATGGAAAAAGTCTGCAACGCGGGAGCGTCTTTGCTCGGTCTTGTAAACGATATTCTGGATATTTCAAAAATTGAAGCCGGCAAGTTTGAGCTTGTGCCGGCGGAATACGATGCCGCGGGCATGATAAATGACACAGTCTCCCAGAACATTATGCGCAAAGGAATTGAACCTATAGAATTTATTCTTGATGTTGATGAAAACATTCCTTCCAGGCTTTACGGGGATGATCTCAGAATTAAACAGATTGTTAACAATATTTTATCCAACGCCTTTAAATATACCAGGAACGGGACGATAGAACTGAAAATTTCAGTAGCCCCTGAACCGCGGTTAAAACATTCCGGTAATTGGAATGACATTATAGCCGCAGGCGAAGATCTGATTTGGCTGTCATTTTCAGTCAGAGACACAGGTATCGGTATACGTCCTGAAAACATGGACAGGCTGTTTGTTGAATACGCCCAAATGGATTTAAGCGCGAATAGAAAGATCGAAGGAACCGGACTTGGACTATCCATCACAAAAATGATGACAGATTTAATGGGCGGATGCATTTCTGTTGAAAGTAGATACGGCGAAGGCAGCGTTTTTACGGTAATAATTCCGCAGAAAGCCGTATCAAATAAAATATTAGGAACAGACATTGTAAACAACCTAAAAAAATACCATTACCACAGCGGAAAACGCGATTCAAAATCGCGGCTGTCGCGCATCAGTCTGCCATACGCGCGCATACTTTTAGTGGATGATGTAATATTAAACCTCGATGTGACGCTGGGTATGTTAAAGCCGTACAGAATGAAAATAGACTGTGCGACAAGCGGACAGGCGGCAATTGACGCTGTGCTTGAAGAAAAGGTAAGGTATAACGCGATTTTTATGGATCACATGATGCCCGTAATGGACGGGATAGAAGCCACGCGGATTATTCGCGAAGAGATTGGAACTGAATACGCCAGAACAGTTCCGATCATAGCCTTTACAGCTAACGCTCTTGTCGAAAACGAAAGCATGTTTTTAAGCAAGGGTTTTAACGCGTTTATCTCAAAACCAATCGATATTTTGCGCCTGGATACTGTAATAAAACAGTGGGTGCGCGATGAAGAACTGGAAAAAACATTAACAGGCCAGCAAATTATAGTAGACGGTGAAGTATTCTTCGACAGCCGCACAGGATTTGACAGGCGTTCCGGCAAAGGAAACAGAAGGAAGGGGTACGACAGGCGCAGTTTCGCAAACAGGATTAACGGACTGGATATAAGCAAGGGAGTGGAACGCTTCAACAGCGATTGGGAAACATTCATAGAAATTTTAAAATCATTCTCTTCAAATACAAAGCTTGCGGTCAAATCAATCCATGAAGTGAATAAGGAAAATCTTTCTGATTACGCAGTCACTGTTCACGGGATAAAAAGTTCGTGCCGAGGCATTTTCGCAGAAGCCGCCGGGAATCGGGCGGAAACCCTGGAAAAAGCAGCCAAAGCGGGAGATATTAATTTTGTAATAACAGAAAACCCGCCCTTCATAGAAATAATTAAAAAATTGACTACGGAAATAGACAATGCATTAGAAATTGAAACAAAAAATAAAGAAAGGCCGAAAAAAGACAAACCGTACATTGAAGCGCTGTCAAAACTTAATGAAGCCTGCCGCAATTATACGATAATAGAAATAGAAAAGGCGATGAATGAAATCGAAGCGTTTGAATATGAAGCCGACAACGGACTGGTTTCATGGCTGCAGGATAATATCATGAAAATGAACTATATGGAAATATCAGAAAAACTATCCGGTTATTTAGAGTCTGTCCGTAATACAGACACATTATAGACTCGTACTTACAGATGCTGTTTCCCATGCAGAATATTAAAGCTTGTCTTGCTATAAAGGCCTGAAAATCTGTGTAACAAACGCATAATCCTCATATAAAAACCGGACAAAGAGACGGTTTGTGGGTTTGTACCGCTCCCAAAGACCATTTTTTTGCTGTTCAACAGCCAGGATTGACCATTTCTCCTGCGTCAGATGGCCTGTAGAGCTTCGATATTGAGTAAAAAGGTACTTTCCTGCCGGTAATGATACTTTATCGGCTCCAGAGACTCCTGTATCGCTCTTTTTACCGGAAAAAACCAAAGAACAAAGTAAATTATCCGGTTTTGGTTCAATACTACGGCTCTGAACTGGGTCAAGGTTAAAACAAAGCAAAAATTCATCATTTTCAGCTAAAACATGAGGCAGATCATCTGCCCGGAAATAGACCAACGGCGATTGAAGCTCAAGCTTTATTAAATGATTTTCCTGCATTTTTGTAACTTTATCATTTTTAAAGCATGAAAAAAAGGGAATTAAAATAAAAATGAAAATTTTACAAATAAAACTAAACTATCGAAAAAAAACCAATTGACAGTTTGTCATTTATCACATAATATTAAAATATGGCAGATGCTGTATTTCTTAAAGATTCTGAGTATGCACTCTATCGTGACCTTATCTATGCGGAAAGCGGGATAACATTTACACCAACGAACCGCTCTATATTAGAAAGCAGGTTAAAGGAACGTCTTCGGGAAAGGAATGTCAATTCTGTAACAACATACTTTGATAAAATTAAGACTGACAAAGAAGAATTAAAAGGCTTTCTGGATTCAATCACCACAAATTTAACCCGGTTTTTTAGAAATCAGGCTCAATTTGACGCCCTGGAAAAACATGTGATTCCCGATTTAATCAACAATATAAAGAAGATTCCCGGTACAATCAAGATATGGAGCGCGGGGTGTTCAACCGGAGAAGAACCATACACCATTGCAATGCTATTAACTGAAGTTCTTCCCAAAAACTGGAGTTTTGAAATTCTCGCGAGTGATATATCCCTAAAATGTCTGATGACAGCAAAAGAAGGGTTCTATTCAGAAAGCAGGATTGTAGGAATACCGGATAATTATCTGGCAAAATACTTTACAAAGGTAGACGGTGGTTTCAAAATCCTCCCCTCCATTCATTCAAAAATTAAATTTGACTACCATAACTTAAAAAACGATTCCGGACAAAGAAACATTGATGTTGTGTTCTGCCGGAACGTAATTATATATTTTGATGAAGTAGCCCAGACCGCTGTTATGAGCCGTTTTTGGGATGCAATGGCGTCAAAGTCATTCCTGTTTATCGGTCATTCCGAATCGCTGTTCGGCATGAATACAAAATTTGAATTCCTGAAAACAGAGTGGGCGACTCTCTATAGAAAAAATATATAGGAGAAAATCTTGGCAGATGAAATATCAGTATTAATCGTTGATGATTCAGCATTAATGCGCAATTTAGTTGGTCGTATGATCGAAGACACCCCGGGTTTGGTTATTGCGGAAAAAGCAATGAATGGCATATTCGCTTTACAGAAAATACCGCGGTCGAATCCGGATGTAATCGTTCTGGATCTGGAAATGCCGGAAATGAACGGCATTGAATTCCTGAAAGAGAGAAAAAAACGCGATATTAAGATTCCGGTAGTAATTCTTTCGTCCATCGCTAAAAAAGGCGCAGAAGTCACTATGGAAGCTCTATCTCTGGGCGCAAGCGATTTTGTTCAGAAACCTTCTGGTTCAATTTCCGAAGATATCCATGTAGTAAAAGATACGCTAATAAGCATGCTCCTGGGTTATGGCGGCTCATACCGTAAATCAATTGGAAAAAAGGTTCTTACGCCTTCTGAATATGAAGCAAAGACGCCTACAACCAAAGCCAATGATGTTGCCATTCATTTTAAACTGGCAACAGCTCCTCCCTCTTCTCCCGCTCTGCCGCCGACTCAGCTTCGTAAACCGGCAAGGACAGAAATTATCGCTATTGGTATCAGTACCGGGGGTCCGGATGCCCTGCGTGTGGTATTTTCAAAACTTGACGCGGACTTACGTGTACCGATTGTTGTCGTACAGCATATGCCGGCAGGTTTTACAGCAGAATTCGCCAAAAGTCTGGATAAGATATGTCCGCTGGATGTAAAAGAAGCAGAAAATGGCGATGCGATAATACCCGGAAGAGTCCTTATTGCCCAGGGAAATAAACATCTTGAAGTTGAAAAGAAAGCGACCGGCGCTGTAGCTCATCTTTCCGACGCTCCATTGGTATCAGGCCACAGACCGTCCGCGGATGTGCTTTTTGCCTCTGTAGCTATGGCTTATTCAAATCACGCGCTTGGCGTAATAATGACAGGAATGGGACGGGACGGAGCGCAGCAGTTGGGAACCATTTACAGGGAAGGCGGTATGACACTCGGTCAGGATGAACATAGCGCTGTTGTATACGGAATGCCCCGAATTGCGTACGAAATGGGTCATGTAATGGAACAGGTTTCCTTGGACAATATGGGACGCCGAATTTGTGAAGTAGCGAAAACACCGCGATAAATAAAACCCCGCCATCAAGCGGGGTTTTTAATTTAAAAAAATGATAATTCCAAAACTAATAATATAAATGACCGCTGACAGACAAAAAATAAACCACTTTAAAACACTTAATAAAGATTTTCTTAAAGTATACTTTCTGCATTACTCCTGTTACTATTTCATATAATATGCTAAACTCCACATATAAAGGTAATAAGAACAAAAACCGGTATAGGCATGATTATACGGATTTAGGCAGAACTTTAAAGGGAGAATTTCATTATGGAAAAATTCATTGATGAACAGACCAGGGTCATAAAACCCCGTGTCTGGGAAAAACCGGTATTATTATTGATTTCAGGCGGCGTGGATTCAACTGTGGCAAGCGCGCTGCTGTTAAAAATATTGAACAGCGAACAGGTTCATCTTATGTACATGGATACCGGCCTAATGCGTAAAAATGAAACAGAAGCTGTCCGCGCCAATCTGGAAAAACTGGGCGCAAAAAATATCCATATAATCATGTGTGAAGATGAATTTTTATCGGCGCTTAAAGGCGTAACCGATCCAGAAAAAAAACGAAGGATCATCGGCGATATGTATATGAAAATTCAGGAACGGGAAGTTATTCGTCTAAAGCTGCCGGATGATTATTTTCTCGCACAGGGAAGCATTCGCCCTGATTTCCTGGAAAGCGGCCAGCAGGGCAGCAAGAACGCAAATATAATAAAGAGCCATCACAATGTGGCAAGCCCGCTTGTAATCGCGAAACGCGAAGCGGGAAGAATCATCGAGCCTTTGGAAAAACTTTACAAGAACGAAGTCCGCGATCTTGGGCGTTTCCTTGGCGTTGATGAAGCTGTTTTAAGCCGTCACCCGTTTCCGGGTCCGGGACTTGCGGTGCGGATAGTCGGAGAAGTAACAAAGGCCAATTGCGATATACTGCGCGAAGTTGACTCGATTTTTATTGAGGAATTAAAGCGCCGCCGCACTCCTTCGGGCAGCAGCCTTTACGATGATATCTGGCAGGCATTCGCAATCCTTTTACCTGTCCGTTCGGTGGGAGTGGCGGGCGATGTACGCAAATACAGCCGCGTTATTGCGCTGCGCGCCATCATCAGCTCCGACGGCATGACAGCCGGCGTTTATCCGTTTGAAACCCGCGATCTTCTGGAAATATCAACACGCATTACAAATTCAGTAAAAGAAGTCGGCAGAGTTACCTACGACATAACAAGCAAACCGCCTGCCACAATTGAGTGGGAATAACCGGAGAATAATACTTTATGTCTATTGATATTAAAAACATTGTAAAAAATCTTCATCCGCTTGAGGTACGGATACTTCTGTTTTATAAAAGCGGCGATGAACTTACAATCGAAAAAGTTGAAAAGGATTTGAATTTTAAACCGGGGAACGGCAACCAGGCGCTTTCCTGGCTTTCAGGCAAGGGACTGTTAAATGAAATACGGCGTGAAACAGAGATTTTTTACGAGATGACAACACTGGGCCATGAATGGAAAGAAAACGGCAGCCCGGAAGAACGGATAATAAAATTGGTAATGAAACAGGGCGCTTTAAAAATGCCTGATATTGCAAAATCTCTTAATCTGGAAAATAAAGATATTGGCAGCGCTTTTGGCAGCCTTTCCAAACTAGGCGTATTGGCAATGGACAGCGACAAAAATGTAATCATAAAAGATGAATCCATTAACAATCAGCTTAATGCTTTTTTTAAAGGGGAATCTGTTAACGCTCAGTCTGTTAAAAATCTATCCGTTATTCGCAATTTACTGGAAAAAGGAAAAGCTTCCAATATGTCCATTCCCGAATCAGAACTGGACGAAGATGAAAAACGCGCAATTTCGGGCATCGCGAAAAAGCGCGGCGCATCTGACGCGCCTTTCCGTCAGATAGACAGGGAGACCGTTGTTTTTGGGTTTACAACCGCGCAGGACGGTTCAGTTCCGGCGGCGGAAGCAGCTGCATTTCTGCGGGCGGCAGGAATTACAGGAGATGAAATCGGAGCGTTGACACAATCAATGCTTGAAAACGGAAGCTGGAAGGGAAAGACATTCAGATCATATAATGTTAAAACGCCTCCTGTAAGGCTGACTCCGGGACGCAGCAATCCATATGCGAAATTTCTGGAAAATGTAAAAGATAAACTCGCATCCCTTGGCTTTGAAGAATTCGACGGCCCGTTGGTTGAAACCGAGTTCTGGAATTCAGACGCTCTTTTTATGCCGCAGTTCCATTCAGCGCGCGACATTCACGACGCGTACAGCGTAGCTGAACCGGGAGTCAATAAGGATAATAGGAACAGTGACGGAATCGCAAGGGCAAAGTCGATTGACGAACCATGGCTTTCAAATGTGGCGTCCGCTCATGAAGACGGAGGTCTAACAGGCAGCCGCGGGTGGAACTATAAATTTGACAGGGATTTTACACGCAGGTTAATCCTCCGGTCTCAGGGGACAGTTCTTTCCGCGAAACAGCTTCCAACCGCGAAAATCCCCGGCAAATATTTCGGTATCGTGCGCTGTTTCCGCTATGATCGCGTAGACGCTACTCATCTTCCTGACTTTTATCAAACCGAAGGAATCGTGTTAGGTGAAAACGTCAACCTGCGCACGCTTTTGGGAATGCTGGAAATGTTCGCGCGCGAAGTCGCAGGCGCGAAAGAAATAAAATATGTTCCAGGTTACTTTCCGTTTACAGAACCTTCCATAGAGGTGCATATCAAACATCCTGTGCTCGGCTGGTTCGAACTGGGCGGTTCAGGCATTTTCCGTCCTGAAGTAACTCAAAGCCTGGGAGTGAATGTTCCGGTTGCAGCATGGGGCATAGGCATAGACCGCATGGCGCTAATGGCGCTGGGTTTAAATGATCTGCGCGAACTTTTCAGTTATGATATTGAAAATGTCAGGCTTAGACGGCCAAAGTCATAAATTTACATAATTTAAGGAACCAAAACATGAAAGAAGAAAATTTGCCGCTTGAACGCTACGGTTACGATTTTATTCCGGCTGAATATTTACCGCCCGGCGCTGATGAATACTGGCTTCGTAACGCGCAGCAGACGGAGATTTTATATAAAAAAGAGGGATCTGGAAAAAAAATAAATTTGAAAACTTACTGGCGCAATCTTAAGCCGGAAGAAATTGAAATTCTGATTAATAACAGAAACTACTGTTCCGCCTGGGAAAATTTTTTGGTGCGGGATCCGTTTAATCCTTCATTGATACGCGACTGTGATTTTTACGGGCTGATACGGCTGGGCGCATTGCGGAATATTTCGTTAAAGCATAATGATTTCTGCGTTCCCTCAGGAATTCGCAGGAGCACAATCATTTCATGCGACATCGGCGATGATGTGTCCATTCAGGAATGCCCGTATATTTCGCATTACATTATCGCAGACAATTGCATACTTTCCGGAATAGATGAAATGCAGACAACCAATCATGCGAAATTCGGCAACGGAGCGGTAAAAGACGGAGAAGATGAAGAAGTGCGTGCGTGGATCGATGTGATGAATGAAGCGGGCGGACGCTCGATTCTGCCGTTTGAGGATATGATAGCGGCGGACGCCTATTTATGGGCTGCCTACCGCGATGATACATTACTGGCGGAAAAACTAACGGAAATAACGCAAAAAAAATACGGCGGCTTTCGCGGCAGTTACGGAACCATCGGCAAAAGTACAGTAATAAAAAGCTGCGCGATAATAAAAGACACGGCAGTTGGGGAACACGCATACATCAAGGGAGCGAATAAACTAAAAAACCTGACAATACATTCATCGGCGGAAGAGAGTACGCAGGTAGGCGAAGGCGTGGAAATGGTAAACGGCATTGTAGGATACGCGTGCAATATCTTTTACGGTTCAAAAGCAGTGCGATTTATTTTGGGCAGAAACAGCAATCTGAAATACGGAGCGCGGCTGATTCATTCGGTGTTAGGTGACAATTCAACCGTTTCATGCTGCGAGATACTCAACAATTTAATCTTCCCTGTACATGAACAGCATCACAACAATTCATTTTTGATAGCAAGCCTTATCCAGGGTATATCGAACATGGCGGCGGCGGCTACAATCGGCAGCAATCACAACAGCCGCGCAAATGACGGCGAGATTCGGGCAAAAAGGGGCTTTTGGCCCGGGCTGGCGGTAAGCCTGAAACACTCAAGCGTATTCGCTTCTTTTGTGATTATCGCCAAAGGCGAATACCCGGCGGAGCTTAATATACCTCTGCCATTCTCGCTTGTTAACAATAATGTTCATAAAAGCCGGCTGGAAATTATGCCCGCTTATTACTGGATTCACAATCTCTATGCTCTTGAACGAAATTCCTGGAAAACCAAAAAACGCGATAAACGCAAAATAAAAATTCAGCAAATAGAAAGCGATTATCTTGCCCCGGACACCGCGGAAGAAATAATCCACGCGCTCTCACTTCTGGAAGACTGGCTGGGAGAAGCCGGTTACTCTCCTGCTGACATGACAGGCATGGATGAAGGCATAGTGCGCAATATAAGATGTCATAACCTTGAACACAGTAAGCGCGAACAGGTTGTTATTAAACCGCTTGAAGCTTTAGCCTCTTACCGCCAGATGCTGCGCTACTACGCGATAAAAACAATTTCGGTTTTTTTTGACTCTGACCCGGATATGGATTTTAACAGATTAAACGAACTGCTTTACGCAGAAACATCCGGTGTAACCGCATCACGGATTAAAGATTGGGTAAATATCGGCGGACAGATTGTCCCTGCTTTTCGGGTAGACGAGCTTCGTAAAAATATCGGCGAAGGAAAATATAAAACCTGGGATGAAATTCACAGTGTGTATGCTTCCTGGAATGATGAGTACTCAATGGATAAATGCCGCCATGCTTGGGCGACTCTTGCCTATCTTCAGCCCGATCACATTCAGACAGGCAGCCTCGCCCGTTCTCAATCGCCGGTTGACATTGCCGCGTTTAAAAGAGAATTAAATAACGCCCGTGATATACGGAAATGGATAGACAGGCAAATTTTTGAAAGCAGGGCAAAGGACTATTACAATCCGTTTAAGAAAGCTACGTTCCGCAATCAGGCGGAGATGGAACAGGTACTTGGAAAACCGGACGACAACTCATTTGTCCGCCTGATACACAAGGAAAGCGAACATTTTAATGAAATGATCGAAAGAGTAAAAGCCCGTCTATAAAAAGCGTATTATTTCTTTGCCAGATATTTTCGCATATCTATGGCTACGGCAATAAGTATGATTCCGCCCTTTATTATGTATTGTACATCTCCTGAAACGCCAAGCCACTGCAAGGCGACGCTAATTATCTGAAGAAGTATAACGCCTGTAATTATGCCGCTAATCTTGCCTACGCCGCCCAGGAAGCTCACGCCGCCTATAACACAGGCCGCTATGGCGTCCAGCTCGGCATTAAGCCCGGTAGCAGGACCGTTTGAGCCAATGCGCGCCGCCTCAATAAATCCGGAGATGCCGTAACATATACCGCCAAGCATAAAAACCAAAATATTAACTTTCAGGATAGAGATACCGGAAACATTCGCCGCTACAGGATTTGCGCCTACAGCATACATGTTTTTTCCCAATGTTGTTTTATTCCAGATAAACCACATTATGGCAGCCGCTGCTATCGCGTAAAACACGTACAGAGGAATTGCGGTTCCCCGGAAATTTATAGTGTATTTTACAACATTTTTATACTGATCGGTCAAACCTGAAATGGGACCGCCGCCGTTTGTTCCAAACTGCACATAAATAAGAATAAGCCCGTAAACAATCAGCTGCGTTCCAAGAGTCACAATAAAAGGATGCATCTGGAACTTTGCGGAACAAAAACCGTTAAAAATACCGAATAACGCTCCTATAGCCATTGAAAGCAATAAGACCAGAATGATGGGGGGAGCGTTCATATTGGGAAACATCTTTACACTGTATTCCGCAAGCGGCATCTGCAGAAGCGAAGCGCATACGCAGGCTGTAAGTCCCATAATCCTTCCGGCGGAAAGATCTGTTCCCTGCAGCACTATTATTCCTCCGACACCCAATGCCAAAAATAACGCGGATGCCGACCGCATCAGAATATCAATGATTGACCTGAAAGAAAGAAAGGTATTCGCGAAACCCTGCCGTATACTGTAAGACTGCACATATATAACCACAAGAATAATAATTATATACATGGCGTTTCTTATCAGAAAATCACCCCACAATACAAATTTATCCCTGCGGTCAAGTTCATTGTAATTATGCCAACGAAGCTTTAACGCACCAAGTAATTTGTTATTATTCATATATTCCCCTTTAAAATCGATCTTATGCGCATTTTGCCGCCAAAGTCATTATTTCTTCCTGTGTTGTAGAGCGCGGATCCACTTCACCTGTTTTAAAACCTCCGGACATAACAATTATCCTGTCACAGATACCCAGCAGTTCTTCCAGTTCGCTGGACACCATAATAATTGAATCCCCGTCCTTTGCCAGATCAATCATTAACTGATAAATTTCATATTTCGCGCCGACATCTATTCCCCGTGTAGGTTCGTCCAGCAAAAGTATGTCAGGATCAGTCAGCATCCATCGTCCGAAAATGGCCTTTTGCTGATTCCCGCCTGACAGTGAGCGAATAAGCGTCCGTTGATTGGGAGTTTTAATTCTTAAAGTTTTAATAGCCCATTCCGCGTCTACGCTCATTTTCCTGCTGCTGATATAAAACAGACTTCTGTATTTTTCAATATTAGCTACTGTTACATTTTCGCAAACGTTTAAAACTCCGAAAATACCAGTTGCGCGCCTTTCTTCGGTCAGCATGGCAAAACCGCGTTTTTTCGCGCGATTGGGCGTACCTGTTTTTATCTCTTTGCCGTTTTTAATGATCTTTCCGGCTTTTATGGTATTAAGCCCGAATATTCCTTCCAAAAGTTCAGTACGGCCCGCACCCATAAGACCGGCCACTCCGAGAATTTCACCTTTACGCAATTCAAATGAAACATCTTTTAAATTGCAGTATTGAGCTGTAAGTCCTTCCACTTTCAGAATTACTTCTCCCGGCATATTGGTTTTCGGCGGGAAGACTTTACTGAGTTCGCGTCCTACCATCATCGTGATTATTTTATCGGTAGTAAGCCTGGACGCTGGCTGCGTATCTACCATTTTACCGTCCCGCATAACAGAGACATCGTCAGAAATCCGCAATATCTCGTTCATACGATGAGATATATATATAATGCCGCATCCGCGATTTTTTAAACTGTTTATAATACGAAAAAGCTGTTCAACTTCAATTTCTGTTAATGATGAAGTCGGTTCATCAAGCACAATCACCTTACTGTCATGGGAAACAGCTTTCGCAATCTCCACCATCTGGCGCTGAGAAACAGACAAAGTGCTTATAATAGCTTTGGGATTTATCTGAATATCAAGTTTTTTGAAAATATCCAGGGTATCCTGATACATTTTCTTGTGGTTTACATAAACAGGCGGTAATCCGGGGAAACGGCCAAGCCAGATATTTTCCATTACATTGCGCGTATGTACCTGATTTAATTCCTGATGAACCATGGATACGCCGTTATCCATTGCCTGTTTTGGATTGGCGAAAAGAACTTTTTTTCCATCCAGTATATATTCACCGGTATCTGTAGTGTATATGCCGAACAGACATTTCATAAGAGTGGATTTTCCCGCTCCGTTTTCTCCCATAAGGGAATGAATGGTTCCTGAACGAACATTAAGGCTGACATTGTCCAAAGCTTTTACGCCAGGAAAAGATTTACTTACATGTATTATTTGCAGCAGTTCATTTCCCATAACAAACCCTTTTTAACTTCAAAATTGCAATTAATCAGAAAAACAAAAGAGCGAAATTCCTTCCATGAATGAGAAAAGAATCCCGCTCTCTTGCAGAAAAAACTATTCAAACAAAGCGTATGGAACGCGAATCTTGTTTACGCCTTCATCCACATTGTAGCTGGATGTGTTGGCAAACACATGCTGTCCGCCGGCGATATTTTTTGCCAATGCGACGATTGTTTTTGCCATTCCAACGGCGTCCTGAAGCACGGAACTTGTCATTCTGCCCGCGCGGATTGCTTCCTGGGCAACCGGGGTAGCGTCAACGCCGAATACCGGAACATATCCCGCTCCGGCTCTTCCAGTGTTAAAGCCCTGCTCGTTCATGGCTTCAATCGCGCCAAGACCTGCATCGTCGTTATTTGCGACAATAAGCTCAATAGCGCCTGTGGTAAGGGAGTGGGCCGCTAAAGCAGTGCGCATAAGGTTGGCAGCTTCAGCCGCAGACCAGTTGGCATACAGGAAGTAATTGCTGATACCGTCATTCTCATACTGGGTGCTGGTCTGGTTAGCCGGAGAGGGGGTTAATTTTAATCTTCCAGAAAGCCTTTTGTTGGCTTCCTCAATGGAAAATTTGGTGCGTCCCAATGCTTCCGCGTTACCATGCTCGCCGCGGAACATAACATAATTAATATTTCCATCACCGTTCAGGTCGAACTTGGATCTGCTGCCTTCCCAGTTTTCCGGTTTGAGCAGGAATTTTGCAATGCCTTCGCCCTGCATATATCCGGCTTCATTCGCGTCTGTGCCAACAAAAGCCGCGTTGGCGTAAGACCTGATTACCGCGTTAGAAACTTCGCGGTTAAAGAAAACGATAGGAATATTGGCGTTTTTCGCCATATTGACAATGTTCATTGCCGCTTCTTCGGAACCGGTTGTAACAATATTAACAATAAGTAGTTTAGTCCCCTGAGTTATAGCTGTCTGAACCATCTGAGTCTGTCTTGCCTGATCATTTGCGCAGTCATGATGCCTGACTGTGAATTGATCTGACAAACTGAATTCGGCTGCCATGGCGTTACGAACACTGGTCAAATAAGTGTCTCCAAACTGATACCAAAACACATCCACCTGAATAGCGCCGCCGGCGCCGCTTGCGGTTCCACTGGCCGTACCTGAACTTTGCTGCCTGTTGCCTCCCGCAAACACAGAAGCAGTCAGCAAAACGATCATTAGAACGAATACAATAGCTTTTTTCATCTATTTCCTCCAATAAAATTATTATATTAATTATACATCACCATATATGCTTGTCAAGAAAAATTAGACAGTTAAAAAAAACCTAAAAAGAAATAGAAAATATTTATAAAATAATCAAAAAAAGAGCTTATTACATAACCGGCGTGGTTATGTAATAAGCTCAATAACTGGCTGTTAAAATAACAGATTATATATCAACCTAATCCGGCTTTGCGTCTTGAGTAAACATCGTAGAATACTGCCAAAACCAAAACCAAAGCTTTAACAACATACTGATAATGGGTTCCAAGGTTCATAAGAACCATACCGTTATTGATAGCCGCCATTACAAGAGCGCCGACTACAACTCCGATTACAGTTCCAATACCGCCGCCTGCGGATACGCCGCCGACATAACAGGCGGCAATAGCGTCAAGCTCGAAGAGGTTACCGGCCTGAGGCAATGCGCTGTTCATATAACCGGTGCTTACAACCGCGGCAAGACCTGTTAAGCCACCCATAAAAAGGAATACAATGAAAGTAATCAGTTCCGAGTTTATACCGGAAAGTTTTGCCGAACGGGGATTACCGCCAACAGCGTAAATATAACGGCCAAGAACGGTATTATTCATTATAAAGTGGAATATAAAGATTGTAACACCCAAAACCAGCACAATGATGGGAAGACCGCGGGAACGGGCGAAACGATCGGCAAGACCCAGTATTATAACACTGATTAAAACAAGCTTGGTAATAAATACAGGCAATGGAGAAACATCAAATTCATTGGCTATTTTTTTTCTTCGTCCGGAGAATTCAGCAAAATAGAAAACTACCAGCAGAATTATAGCAAGTACAAAAGGCATCGGGAAATACGGACCGATTCTATAGGACTGTTCCAGCGAATTTAATATCATTCTTTGAGTCAGTTCTTCAGGCGGACCTGCGTAGTTTGATCTTATTGCGCCTGTAAACATAATTTCATCAAGGATTCCGGTAGAAAAAAGCGAATAACCAATATCTTTAAGACTGACAGGGTTAACCTTTGTAATAATGTATGTAAGACCGCGAAAAAGCATCATTCCGGAAAGTGTTACAATAAACGCTGGCATTCTTCCATAAGCGACCCAGACTCCCTGATACGCGCCAATTACGACACCAAGCAATATGGAAATAAAAACAGTAGCCGGCATTCCTATTCCGGTATTATAAATCATCGCACTTAAAGCTCCGACAAAGGCGCAGACAGAACCGACAGAAAGGTCGATATTCTGCGTTATGATTATCAATACCATACCTACGGCCAGAATAATTACATAACTGTTCTGAAAGAAAATATTAATAAAATTGCGGGGAATAAAGTTAACTCCATTTGTTATCACGGAAAAGATCACCATAATCAGAACCAGCATGATAAACATTGAGTAACTTCTCAGATTACTTGTTATTATAGATTTTAAATCAGAAGTGTGAATAATCTTGTTATCCATTTAATTCTCCTTAAACTTTTTCGCTTTATCCAACCAGAGCCAGATGCATTATTTTTTCCTGGGTTGCGTCTTCCCTGTTCAGCACCCCTTTTATTTTTCCTTCATTCATTACATAGATTCTGTCCGCCATTCCCAAAGCTTCAGGAAGCTCGGAACTGACCATGATAATACTCTTGCCAGCGGTAATCATATCATTCAATATGCCGTATATTTCTGTTTTCGCTCCGACATCAATACCGCGCGTAGGTTCGTCAACTATTAAAATATCAGGATCCGCCAGCAAAGCCTTGCTTACAACAACTTTCTGCTGATTGCCGCCGGACAGATTGCGGACATACTGGTTTATGGACGGTGTTCTGATGTTTAGATCTTTACGATACTTTTCAGCTTCCTTAATCTCTTTCTGACTGTTTATAACCCCAAATTTGGATATTTTTTTAAGGCTTGAATGGGTGATATTTGTCTTAACATCCTGGATTAATATCAAACCCAGATTTTTACGATCTTCTGATATATATCCAAACCCGGAAGCAATTGCCGAATGGGGGCTCTGGAATGAATATTTCTTCCCGTGAATTATTAGATCGCCTTCACTGCGGTAACCATAGGACCTGCCAAACAGGCTCATCATAAGTTCTGTGCGTCCTGCGCCCATCGGACCGCAGAAAGCCAATATTTCACCTTTTCTAAGGAAGAATGAAGCATTATCTACAACTCTGATATTATGATAATCAGGATGATACACTGTCCAGTTTTTTACCTCCAGCAGTTTATCCGAAGGCGAAGTTTTCCTTTCCGGGAACCGGTGCGTTAAATCACGCCCGACCATATCTTTGATAATCATTTCTTCGGTCAGTTTATCTCTTTTAACATCATAGGTGCTAATGGATTTTCCGTCCCGCAGAATTGTGACAGTATCCGCGACTTTTAATACCTCATGCAATTTATGGGAAATCATTACAAGAGTAATTCCCTGTTTCTTCAACTCCAGCATAAGGTTAAGGAGTTTCTCGCTTTCATCATCGTTTAAAGATGAGGTAGGTTCATCCAGAATTAGCAGTTCTGTTTTCTTTGACAGAGCGCGGGCGATTTCCACCAATTGCTGTTTTCCCACACCCAATTTGCTGACAATCATTTCCGGCGGCTCATTTAAACCTACAGTTTTTAAATAGTGCTTCGATTCTTTTAAATATTTATTCCAATCAATTATACCAAACCTGGTTTCCATGTGACCCAGGAAAATATTCTCATATATGGAAAGATAAGGACTAAGAGCAAGTTCCTGATGAATAATTGAAAGCCCTACTTTCTCACTGTCTTTTACACTGTGATAACTGGTTTCATGACCATTAAATAAAACTTTGCCTTCATAACTGCCTTTTGGATAAACGCCCGAGATGCAGCTCATTAATGTGGATTTTCCAGCGCCGTTTTCACCGCAAAGTGAATGAATCTCGCCTTTTTTAATTTTAAAACTTACATTATCAATTGCCCTGACCCCGGGGAATTCCTTTGTCAGATTTTCTATCTCAAGAATGTATTCACTCATAAAACCTTCCAAAAAATCTGACCA
>WQSN01000020.1 GCA_009787835.1 Treponema sp. | reverse complement strand
TTAATAGCCAGTTTTATTGTCAAATATTAATCTTCTTTTTGTAGACTGCCGGGTGTTTTCCTGTAAAATTTTTTAAATACTTTATAAAAATGAGCCGGATACGCGTAGCCTGTTAAACAAGGAATCTCTTTAATGGGTATTTTATTTACCAATAACAGTTCCTTTGCTTTTTTCATTCTCAGCGCCGTAACATATTCAGAAAAGTTTATGCCGTTTTCCTGTTTGAATATCTTGCTTAAGTACTCTTTGCTCACATAAAAACGCGCAGCGATCTCCTCAAGTGAAATATCATCACAGTAATTTTCCTGAATGTATTGGATAATTTTTTTTATATCAATCCTTTTTTTTGATTTTGTTATGCGAAGAATCATCTTTTGAGCGTCACAGTATAATGTTCTGATATGATCCATCATCTCCGTTAATGAAAAATCATTACTGAATACAAATGATCTGGTTTTACCGGGTAGAATCTCACTGATGGAATATCCGTTTTCCAATATATATTTCTGGAGCCAGTGGTGGAGATCAAAATAAATGCATATAACGAGGCTTTTCGAAATGGTTTCATTTTTCCTTTCGCATATAAAGCCTGTCAGCCTGTCGAAATCTTTGTGTAAAATAAATGCATCGTTTGACCTTAAAGATTCATAAACGGATTTTTGAAGCGATCTGTAATCCTGCACCCAAGCGACATCCATAAATCCCTGTAAATCAAGATTGCCGGCGTCAGGGCCGTCCTTGCTTCCACGAATCTCTTCGACGCATCCTGCAAGCCGCTCATTAAGTTCTTTTGGCTTTATCGGCTTTAAAAGATAATCGCTTGCCTGAAGTTTCATTGCCTCATGGACAAATTTATAATCATCGAAACCGCTTGCAAAAATAACCTTTGCCCGGTTCCCGTTGTTCCTCAGCGCCTTTAGTAATTCAATTCCGTTCATGTGCGGCATTTTAACATCGGTTATGATGATGTCAGGATTCAACCGGTTTATCAGCGCCATCCCATATTCGCCGTCCGAAGCTTCAGCAACTATTTCTATCCCTAATTTATCCCAGCTTCCAAGCTTTCTTAAAACATCCCTGGTCCATGCCTCATCATCAATCAATATTGCTGATATACTCATGTTTCCGCCTCCCATGAAAGTTTTGTATGTATAATAACGGTTGTACCTTTTCCCTCTTCACTGTCTATGTTTACGCCATAATTACCGCCATAACGCAGATGCAGTCTGGAATTAACATTATTAAGCCCGATATGAGAGGAAGACCCTATAGCGCCCGAACTGCCCAGCCTTAGTTGTTCTTTGATCTCTTCAATGCGTTTACTCAGTATACCCGCGCCGTTATCGGTAATGGAAATAGTCATACTTCCGATTTCTCCTTCCAGAGCGGTTAATTCAATGCTCTTTTCTCCTGCTTTTTCTGAAAAGCCATGTTCAAAACAATTCTCCACTATAGGCTGCAGAATCATCTTAGGTATATACGCTTCAAGAAGCCTTTCAGGGATATCAGTCTTGAAGTTGAAGCAGTCGCTAAATCTGTGGTTTTGTATTGCAAGATAACCTTCGAGATACTCAATTTCTTTTTTGAGCGGTACCATCTCCTGCGAGAAGTTGAAGGAATAACGCATTATATCGCTCAATGTAACAGCTATCGAATAAATATTGTCTGTATCATTATTTAATGCCATACCGCCGATAACCTGCAGGGTGTTATAAATAAAATGCGGGTTGATTTGCGCCTGCAATGCCCTTATCTGGGCATCGCATTTTTCCTGGCTGCTCTGTATTTCATTGGCGATTAAGTCCTGATTACGGCGGATCATTGTCCCGAAACTCTCCTGCAAGAAACCAATCTCGTCATGCCGGTTCGTCCTGTCAGTATCCGCAATATCCCAAATGCTGCTTGTCTGCATCTTATTGCTTAATTGTATGATTGGTTTACTGATGATTTTAGAAAACATGATTGACAGCAGGATTGCAGCTAACATGGAAAACATGAGGATAATGACCGCAATTGAAGTGGTTTGCCGCAGGGTTTGCATTATAATCACATCCGGAACGATATAAACAATCCGCAGTTTTTCATTTGATACGGATTTATGAAAAATCAGGGCTTTGTCCGCCTGGATGCTTTCCTGCGCTGAATCATTAAACCGCGTAAGCAGTTCAGGAAGGGTATCCATGTCAAACCCATCTTCGATACCGGAGTTTGTTATAAGAACATTGTTGTCATCATTTAGCAGTATCACTGTCTCCCTCAGGTCGCTCTTCACCTTTTCCAGTATATCACCTAATACATTCATACGGATCCTGAAAATAATGACAGCGGCTCCCTGACCTGTAGTAAAATTGTTTGTCTGATGCATAATAAGTAAATCTTCATCATCCCTGTTAAAAACAACATTGGTCTGAGCATTTGGATTTCTTGTATTCCAGATATTGTCATTATGATCTCTTAAAACCGAATAGAAACTTGCTCTGTTGGAAACAAGCCCGTCTTTACTGATAAGACTGTATATTTCAATAGACCGGATACTGGGATCTATGCTTAAAGTGGTTTCAAAATTATTTCGAATACGGGACTGGGTTATATGGTCTGTTTGATTGCCGTATGCCCAATTGATGATGCTGCTCTTTAATTCTCTGTTAACTTCATATTCGTAAAACTGATTTGTATACGAACGAACATCCAGGCTGAGCCGGTCATAAAGCCAATCCATGCTTAAGGAGCGGCTGCTGATCATTTGTGTGCGCATTGTTGAATATGTAATACTTATCGACGCGATAGAGAACAAAATAACAGGAACTATGGAGACAATCATTATTGTAATAAAAATTTTCCGGCGGATTGAAAACCGTATTTTTCTTTTTATCATGCAGGTCTCCTCAATAAAATTTTAAATTACATAAAGTATTATATGATATTATCTGACACCATGTAAAATGGAGATTAAAATTTAACAATAAAACAGATTAAAAAACAATAATGCTTTTTATCCTGATGAAATCTATTCTGAACATGTCAGCTATCCGGCTCATTATTCCGGGTGATATAAAGCTAAAGGTGTTCATTGTGTATAGCAAACGCAGGCAAAATTTCAACCTGTTTCTATTCGTTCTTCCGGCCCTATTAACATATTCTGTAATAAAACTGTATCCGGCTGTTTCCGGCATGTTCTATGCAATGACTAACTGGAATGGTATTAATAAGGCGTATGACTTTATTGGTATATCCAATTTTATTGAACTTGTCTCTGATATATATTTCTGGCAGTCTGTTTGGTTTACCTGCAAGTATGTCGCTGTGATGCTAATTGCGGCTAATGCGGCCGCATTGGGATTAGCAGTAGTAATAGAATCACTATCATCACCAAAAGTAAAAGGGGTTTTCCGGACAATTTTCTTTATGCCGAATATGATAAGCATGATTATCGGAGGGTATATGTGGCGCTTTATTTTTCATAGAGCGCTTTACTATATGGCCGATAATTGGGGATGGAAATTCCTTGATCAGTCCTGGGTAGGCGATCCCCGTTACGCATTCGCCTCTATCGTTGTTGTCGCGTCATGGGGAACTGTAGGTTATTTAATGATAATTTATATCGCGGCGTTGCAGGGAATTCCGCCGGAGTTGAAAGAATCCGCATCCATGGACGGCGCAAACTCGTGGCAGATCTTCCGGAACATTACAATTCCCATGATACGTCCGGCAATAGCTATATGTATCTTTTGGACATTAAATTCAGCATTCCAGGTATTTGATGTTGTCTTCTCGCTTACAGGAGGCGGACCAGGCCGGGCTACACAGACTGTAGCATTAAATATATATGAAGAAGCGTTCAAAGGCAACATTCGTTACGGTTATGCGACAGCGAAGTCTACGGTATTATTTTTAATAATTTTTCTTATAACTGTTGTTCAGCTAAAAATAATGAAAGTCTGGAGGGAGGAAAAATGAAAAGAGTAGTAATTTTTATTTTTCTGATATTTGCCGGCCTTTATACAGTGTTCCCGTTAGCATTGGCTCTGGTTAACTCATTTAAAACCAACAGGGAATTATTAAGCAACATTATGTCTTTGCCTGTATCGCTAAACTTTGAAAACTACATCAGATCATTCAACAGGATGAATTACGCGCATAATCTTGGCAACACAGCGGCGATTGCCGTAATGTCAGTAACGCTTATTGTCGTGTTCTCTTCCATGGCAGGATGGAAACTATGCCGTATTAAAACAAGGTTTTCAAATTTCCTGTTTTCACTGTTTATTTTTTCAATGCTGATCCCGTTTAGTTCCATTATGATCCCATTATACAATGTTGTATTGGGTTTGGGAATAAAAAATTCTCTTACCGGTTTGTCATTTGTCTACACAGGGTTAGGGGTAAGCATGGCTATTTTCCTGTACCATGGGTTTGTAAAAAGCGTGCCTGTTGAAATGGAAGAATCAGCATCTATCGACGGATGTAATTCCATGCGAATATTTATTCACATAATATTTCCGCTTCTAAAACCTGTAACCGCTTCGATTTATATTACAAATGTCCTTTGGATATGGAATGATTTTCTGCTTCCCCTTATCATTATTTCAAACAGCAGAAAATATACATTATTGCTTTCAACCAATACATTATTCGGCCAATACAGCAGCGATTGGTCAGCAATCCTGAGCGCGCTCATGCTTGCCGCGCTTCCGGTTATCGTATTTTTTGCGATATTCCAAAAGAATATAACAAAAGGCATAGCTGAAGGCGCTGTGAAAGGATAGGTTATTTTGGAAATATACACCGGTTAAAAGGAACGGAATTCTCTCTTAACCGGTGTACTACAGATTGTTTACAAAATATTTTTCAGCACAATTGTCTTGGTCAGCGTCACCTCATCAAATGTTGACATAACGCCTTCTGTTCCAATGCCTGAATATTTATAGCCGCCGAAGGGCATTTCAAAGCTGCGGAAGAAGCTTGCGCCGTTGATGACAACGCCGCCGCATTCCAACTGCGCCGCAACCTGCCAGGCGGTTTTTATGTCTGCGGTGAAGATACAGCCGCAAAGACCGAACTTGGAGGAGTTGGCGATTTCAACCGCTTCTTCCAAAGTATCAAAGCCAATGACGGGCACCACCGGGCCGAAGATCTCCATGTCTATGGAGACATCGGCTGTTTTAGGAACACCGGTGATCACTGTCGGTTCATAGAAAGCCCCGTTCCTTTTACCGCCGTGAATGATCTTTCCCCCCTGGGATACGGTCAGTTCAACCTGACGCTCAACCTCAATTGCGGCTTTCTCGCTGATCAGGCAGCCAAGCTGCGTTGAATCATCCGCGGGGTCGCCAAGTTTGATCTTCTTTATCCGTTCTACCAGCTTTTGCGCGAAAGCGTCTTTAAGGCTGTTGTGAACTATAAAACGTTTTGACGCGCAGCATACCTGGCCTGTGTTGTACATCCTTCCCCAGATTGTCTCCTCAACCGCGAGATCTACATCTCCGTCCTTCCAGACAATGAAAGCGTCGTTGCCGCCAAGTTCCAACGCGACATGGGCAAGGTGATTAGCGGCGTTTTTGTAAGTTTCCAATCCAACTTCGGTGGAGCCTGTAAATGTAATAGCGTGAACATCAGGATTTTGGCAGAGCCAATTTCCAACCTGTGATCCTTTTCCTGTCAGTATCTGGATCGCGCCGTTTGTAACCCCGGCCTTTACTAAAAGCTCGGTTAACATGCAAAGGGTCAGAGGATTGTCGGTAGACGGCTTCACAATAGCGGCGTTTCCCGCGAGCAATGCAGGAGCTACCTTTTGGTCAAATAAATCGCATGGGAAGTTGAATGGAATAACGCAGGCCACTACGCCGACAGGTTCCCTGATCGTCAGCAGTACATTGTGTTCCTGATTCTTCTCCTGGCCGTTAGGGATAATCTCTCCGTAGAGATGTTTTGCCCTTTCAATAAAGCCTTTAAAAGCGATAGGAATATTCGCGATCTCTCCGCGGGCTTCGCTGATAGGCTTGCCGGTTTCATCAGAAAGCGTCCTTGCGAGCTTTTCCTTGTTTTCATCCACCAATGCGACAAATTTTAAAAGTATATCGCCTTTTTCATGGAGAGGAACCTTAGCCCAAATTTTTTGTCCCAGTTTCGCTTTTGCTACCGCATTGGCAACATCGGCTTCGGTGGCCGCGGGAACCGTATCGATAACCTTACCGTTGGCAGGATTGATTACTTCAATAACCGCTTCGTTAGAAGCGTCAACTGCCTTTCCGTCAATAATCATTTTCATAGTAAATTCCTTTATTGGGCGAAACCTGTGTAGGATAACATGAGGCCGCCTGTTGTATTGTTGCCGTCATCTTCATAACCATATTCGCCGAAGGTGAATTCCATAATAAAGGGAACATCGCCGGCCGCTTTCTTCACTGTCTGAACCAGCTCATCGATCCTCTCTCCTATACCGGCCCTGCGTCCCCCGCAGTGAACCAGATGGAATGCTGCTGGAGCGGCTTTCATTTTAGTTTTCAGGCCATCCAGGGTTTTTCCGCCCGACGCGATAAGTTCGTCCACAGTTCCTTCCATGCGGATTACGGCGGTTTTTTCGGTTAGATTCGCGCCGACTGCCATGGAGTAATCATCGTTGCCGTTCATGGGATGCCGAATTGCAACCAAATCGCCAAGCCGGTCTTTTACTCCCAATGGTGAAAGAATTGTATAAACAAGGAGATCCATACCCTTTAGTTTATCCGGATCGACATTTGCCCACTGCGCGTATTTTTTAACAGCGGGAACTCCGTCGATCTCTACAAGAGTGCGGTTGTTCTTCACCTTGGTGATAATGCCAACATCGCCTGTCTCCCTGTACGCGCCTGTAAAAAGATTGGTAACAGGCTTATCAGCATAAAAGAATGCAAGCGTTACCCCGTCGGCAAAAATCTGCTGATTGGTAAAAAGCTTCCATTCCCCGGCAATTGAGTTGTCTGCAGCGCTCCCGCCGAAATAGGGAACTCTGCCGATTACATCGCTGATACCTTTAAGATAAAATTCCTCTTCCCCGGGAGATGCCGCCATATAGAAATAAGCCGGCGCTCCGCTCTTACCGGCGTTCTTAATCGCTTCCTTCGCGGCTTCCCTGCCGGTTGTCCTTGCATCCCCGCTTTTGGGTTTGCCGGACACACCTACGGTAAGATCATCTCCGCCAAGGGTCATAATTCCAACAAAACCTTTATCCCCGGTGATAAACCCTTCAGGAGTAATAACGCCGGTAAAGGAAGTATTCCCCAGAACCGGAACGCCCGGTATTTCTTCAGCCACACCCTTTAACATATCGCCAAGATTATAGGCGACACTGGCATAGGCGAAAGCCACTTTAATATTTGAAAGCCCGTTTTTAGCTTTCCCTGCCGCTTCTTTTCCCGCCGCTTTGGGATCCGCGGAAACACTGGAACCGGTATTACCTTTCATAAATACCTCCAAAAAAAATATTGGGCGGATTATTTGCCCAGATAATCAGGATAACACGGGTTTTTACCGGTGTAAATTGAGACTTTTATTTTTTATGGTATTTGTATACCTTGAAATACATTCATTGAAAAGCAGCCGAACCTGTCATGCTATCTTACAAATTTCGTGTCAAAAATGTATAATAATTAAATCCATGTCATTATCACAAGACAGAAGCGTACTTAATCTCCACTGGAAGGACGGGGATCCGGATTTAGGTCTCGCGTCGGAAGGCGTATTTTGCAAGGACATGGATGAAATAATCCGGCGGATTGACGATGTAAAAGATACCGTAAAAAAAATCGTTCTGACCAATCAGCATTCGTTAACAGAAATTCCTCTTATTATAAATGAATGCCGCCACCTTGAAAAACTCCATGTCTCCTTTACAAGAATTACAGAAATTCCGGCCTTTTTATTTTCCATACCGAATTTAAACTCCCTTTCGATTTGCTGCTGGAATCTTACAAAGTTTCCCCTGGAAATAATAAAGGCGAAAAAACTTGAAAAGCTTCATATGCGGGTAAACAAGGGCTGGTCTTTCCCAAATGAAGTAACTACCCTGAAAGAATTAAAAATTCTGACAATCGAAATTGATTCAGAAATAACTTTGCCTGAAGAACTGGGAAACCTGAAAAAACTGGAATTGTTTGCCATGTCCCTGTATAACGGAGAGGTAAACATCCCGTCCTTACCGGCCTCTTTTAAAAATCATCCTTCACTGAAAAAATTTATCACTAACAATCACGTGCGAAAAAGCCATAAATCTTTCGATCTGGACAGCGCGGCGAAAATACTTTCTACATGTCCCTCCTTTGAATCCTTACTGCTTTCAGAACTTGATATTGGTAAAGGGCATCAGAGCATTTCTTATATTAAAGAACTGAAAGAACTGGATCTAAGGCACTTGATCTCTGACGGAAGCCCTTTTGACGCGTTACCGTCTTTGCATAAACTGGAGAAACTGTATATTTGGGGCAGTGACTTTAAAATAACCGAACTGCCCGATATATTTAACAATTTTCCTGAACTGCGCGTTTTCTCATTCGCGGGCAATATGGTGCGCGATCTTCCGCCGACTATATTTAACTTAATAAACCTGACCAATCTGGAAATAGGAAGCACGGGAATTTCATCAATAAGCGAAAAAATCGGAAATCTGAAAACCCTGGAAAAAATACATGTCTATGACAATATGCTGGAAACGCTTCCAAAATCAATTTTGAGCCTTCCGCATCTGGCAGTGCTCAACATAGAAGAAAATAATTTTAAACCCAATATTATCGCTGCGATAAAAAATTCAATCGCTTCCAAGTCAAAAGCCAGCGGAAAAAAGATAGAATTTGTAAGCGATGGACAGGGACACAGGCAAATGGTTAAAAAGCTTCGCACTATCAATGCCAGCAGCATGGATACTGCAGCTTATTATAAACACTGTTTAAACGCGGTGAATGAAAATCCTTACGCGCTTAAATACGCTGATAATGATAAATTCAGGGGCAGCAAGTATTATTCGGAGCTATGCGCCGCCGCAGTCAGAAAAAATTGCCTCACCCTGGAACTTATAGACACAGGCTCTCTTGTCAGGTCACATTATTTTTACATCTGTATGGAAGCCGCAAGAAGTTCTGATATTGGCAGCGCTTTTAAATATATCAATGACACGCTTTTAACTGAACGGGAATACCTGCATATTTGCATTGAAGCCGCTCTGCATAACAAGAGCACTGATTTTTTAAACAACATAAACAACAAATCCCCCCCCCTGAACCGCGAAGATTACGAACGAATCTGCTGGGTCGCGGTACTTCATTATCCGCCTGTAATATCAAAAATGGCTGAACCGACCGCTGAACTCCGCAACCTGGCGGCAAGCCTGAGACATAAGCATAATTAGAATAATTCTGTCTGAAACCGGCAATGCAACCAAAAATGTTAATGCGTGTCTTAATTACATGAACATAATGAAAAGAACGTCCGCGGCATCCATACCGGCTGTCATTCCTTTGTACTCCGCCGGAGAAGAAATAACAAATTCCATTTTACACGGTCTCGGAACGTTAGGCGCAACAGCGGGACTTGTTCTGCTGGGATTTAAAACTACAGGCATTTTCACGGGAAACAGGGAAGAGAGCATTGATATAATCGCGGCGTTTCTCTTTACGATAACCATGATTGGAATGTTTCTGATATCGACGCTTTATCACTCTATACAGCATCAGGGCGCGAAGCGTATATTGCGCAGAATGGATCATGCAATGATCTTTATTTTTATAGCAGGAACATATACGCCTTTTTGCCTTACCGGTTTACAGGGAGCCTGGGGCTGGAGCCTCTTCGCGTTTGAATGGATACTGGCGATAACGGGAATCACTCTTAACATTTTTGGTTTTAAAGCGCTCAAAAAAATCGAAATAGCCGCTTATGTGCTTATGGGCTGGGCGATTGTCGCAGGCTTTATTCCGCTGATGCGTTCTGTGCCGTTTCATAGTATTTTTTTACTTATCGCGGGCGGTATCGCGTATACAATGGGGATCATCTGGTACAGAAAAAAGGATGTTAAGTATACTCATGCTGTTTGGCATAGTTTTGTTATTATCGGAGCGGTATTGCATTGGTTCGCAGTATGGTATTTATTCTAATATAACATCTGCATAACTTCACGTCAAAATTTGTGGTATATCTTGAAACAACCTCATGCTTCAGGTATCCTGAAAACATGAATATAAATCCTGTCGCATCTTATCTGTCCGCAGTTTCACCCGGACAAGCAGATAATAACTTTTTGGCGTATCTTTGCGGTTTAACGGAAATATCAAAAACAACTCCGGAAATCGCTTCTTCAATTGTTAAAGAACTGGAAAATCAAAGAAAAAGAATAAAATTAATCGCAAGTGAAAATTATTGTTCCATGGCAGTGCAGCTCGCGATGGGGAACCTCTTAACCGATAAATACGCGGAAGGAGTTCCAAATCACCGTTTTTACGCGGGGAATGAAAATGTGGACGCGGTCGAAAAATTGGCGGCGGAAGAAGCGCGTAAACTCTTCGGCGCGCAGTACGCAAATGTTCAGCCCCACTGCGGAGCGGACGCAAATCTGCTTGCGTACTGGGCCATAATAAGCACACGCGTTGAAAATCCGGCGCTGGAAAAATTGGGCGAAGCAAATCTATATAAGCTTGATAAATCCCAATGGGACAGCCTGCGGGTGCTTATGGGGAATCAGCGCCTTTTGGGACTGGATTATTATTCCGGAGGACACCTTACCCACGGCTACCGTAACAACCTGTCAGGCCGGTTATTTGACGTTTACAGTTACTCAGTATCCAGGGAAAACGGATTGCTTGATTACGATGAAATTGAAAAACAGGCGTTAAATGTCCGTCCGCTTATCCTTCTTGCCGGTTATTCTGCATATCCGCGAAAAATAAATTTTAAGAAAATGAGGAAAATTGCGGACAAAGCCGGCGCGGTATTTATGGTTGACATGGCTCATTTTGCGGGTCTTGTCGCGGGTAAAGTTTTTACTGATGAATTCGATCCTGTGCCATGGGCGCATGTTGTTACAAGCACATCTCATAAAACCTTACGAGGCCCGCGAGCCGGGCTTGTATTAAGCACCAACGAATTTGCCGAAGCTCTGGATAAAGGCTGCCCTCTTGTAATGGGGGGGCCTCTTCCGCATGTGATAGCGGCAAAGGCAGTCGCTTTCCGCGAAGCCTCAGCTCCCGAATTCAGGCAATACACGAAACGCATTGTCGAAAACTGCCAGGCTTTGTCAGACGCCTGTATTAATAACGGTCTTGACGTACTGACAGGCGGAACTGATAATCACCTGCTGCTGATCGATGTTCACAAGGCGGGTCTTACGGGCAGGCAGGCGGAAAGCTCAATGCTTGAATGTCACGTAACGATAAACCGCAACAGCCTTCCCAATGATCCAAACGGCCCGTGGTATACATCAGGAATCAGGCTTGGAACCGCCGCTGTTACAACTCTGGGTATGGGTAAAGAAGAAATGGCGGAAATCGGCGGAATAATATCAAATGTAATAAAAGGAACAACCCAGGCACAGGATCAAAAAGATCCGTCAAAAAACAGCAAGGCAAAATACAATATCGGCGAGCAGGTAAAGAACGATATTCGTAACCGGGTAAAGAATTTAATTGATCGCTTCCCTGTGTATCCGCTGCTTGATCTTGAGTTTTTAAAAAAACATTTTGTCAACTCATGACGTTAATGAAAAAATACATTTCTGTATTGTACATGCAGCGGAGCTTCCAGTTCAACTTTGTCTGCTTTCTTTTTCCTGTATATAATCCGCGAAAATATCAAAAAGTATCGGATCTATCTTACGGGCTTTTCTTATAAACTCCTGACGTATCATGGAAATGGCTTCATCGGGAGTCAATGCCTTGCGATAAACCCGGTGAGGATCTGTAACACTGTCATACACATCAATTATTTCCAGAACTTTCGCGGGGAAATACGCGAGAACCTGGAATTTTTTCATTGGCGCGAGATCGTAAGAGATGCAATAGTCCTGCTTTAAATTAGGATTTTTTTTTCTATTCAGCTCCAGAAGCGAACGGTAATAACCGTAGCCCGCAGGATCACCGTAATACTCATGATGATAACCTGTTATAAGGCTTGCTTCTATCGGATAGTTGGTTTTCTTTAATATGGATTGATAACCTAGTTTTACATGTTCAATAACAAGATCACGGTTATAGGACGCCTCTCCTTCGTGGTACTCAACTGCGGCGGCTTTTCCGATATCATGAATAAGAAAGCCGACAGCCCAATTATGCAAAATTTCGGGAGGAATAGCTCTCATGCCTCCCGAGAAAACCCGTTCCATGATAATATTGCGCGGCTCAAGATGCGAAAGTATATCATGGTAGAAATTACGGTATTTGAGATCAAAAGACAGACGAATTTTCAAAATCGCGTTTGATGTTGAAACAAGTTTATTATAATATGCAAGAAACGCGAGCCCGTTTAAATATACCCTTGTCATGTGCTGGACAATTGTTCCGTTGGATTTTTCTACCAGCGTACTCATCAGCTCATTGTCAAAAACCGATTCCATTATCAGGTTTGTTGACGACTTTACTATCTCCTGGGTTGAAATTACAAGATTATGCGTAAGCCTTTTGGCTTCATTGTCTCCAAGCCGCATTGCTTCCTCAATAACCGCGTGGTTTATTATCGCCACATCCCTTGTTGTGTCAACGAGGGTTTCTGTTAAAATTTTATTATCCCTGTTTTTTGGCGCGATAAGTTCGTTTAAGCATTTTTTTTTCTCGTTTAAATGCTCAATTTTCTCGACAGCAGACATTTTGGCGAATGTATTATAATCGTCTCCGTATCCATCTTCAATTTTAGGTTCATTAGAAATAATATTAAAATTTTTTATTTCTGTTCTTTCGGCTTCATTTTTAATGGCAGATTTTTCAGGTTTGATTATTTCCGGCTCAATTTTTTTTTCAGTTACAAATCTGTCAATACTCCATACATTGGTTCTATTAGTGGATTTATCAATTAATTGTTCATAAGCATCGCTTGTAAGATAATATTTCCAGTTTCCTCCGCGCTGCCAAAAATTTTCATGATTATCATATAAAACCTTAAAAGGCATTAAGCGCGTTTTTTTTGTTTCCGAATTTTCACAGAATATGGGGATTTCCTCCTGCAGGATGATGTCAATATATGCTTTGTTAACGCCATTACCGTCAGGCAGCAATAATACATTGGAAAGAAGGGTAAGCGTTTCTTTGTTTTCCATATACTAATAATATATATAATAAAAATATATTTTCAAGATATTGATTACCGGATAATTAGCGTTGTTCAGTTAATTTTTAATCCGGGCGATTTCATCCCTGATTGCCGCCGCCTGTTCAAATTCAAGCTTTTTGGCATGTTCCAGCATTTCGTTTTCAAGAGCTTTAATTAACTGTTTTCGCTGGGCGGGAATTAATACATTGTATGATTTTTTCAGAACATCGATAGTATTTGCGGCAGCGTTATCGGCTTCTTCGACATGGCGCGTCAGTATTTCCGCAATTGCTTTCTTCACTGTAGCCGGCGTTATTCCGTGCTTTTTGTTATATGCAATTTGTACCTCACGGCGGCGGTTGGTTTCAGCGATTGCCTTCTCCATCGCCTCGCTCATCCTGTCGGCATACATAATCACTTTGCCCGCGGCATTACGCGCCGCGCGGCCTATTATCTGAACAAGACTCGTAAGCGAACGCAGGAAACCTATTTTATCAGCGTCAAGGATTGCGATAAATGAAACTTCGGGAAGATCGATTCCTTCACGTAACAGATTGATTCCTACAAGAATATCAAACTCGCCGTGGCGCAGTTGGGTAAGTATTTCCACCCTTTCAATGGTTTCCACTTCGCTGTGTATGTAACGGACTTTCAAACCCAGGCCGCCAAGGTAATCGGTCAGATCCTCGGCCATTTTTTTAGTGAGGGTCAGTATCAGCGATCTCTCTCCTGCCTTGATGCGCTTTTGCACTTCGCCGTAAATATCCTCCATCTGACCTTCGCTGGGACGCACTTCAATTTCAGGATCAAGAAGTCCTGTGGGGCGAATTAACTGCTGCACTACACGCGCCGATTGTTCAATTTCAGTTTTACCGGGCGTGGCTGAAACAAAAACAGTTTTATCCAGCCGCTCTGCAAACTCATCGTAACGAAGAGGCCGGTTATCCAGCGCGCAGGGCAGACGGAAGCCATAATCGACAAGGCTCTGCTTGCGGCTGCGATCCCCCGCGTACATTGCGCCTAACTGCGGCAAGGTAACATGGCTTTCGTCAATAAACGTCAGGTGCTCCTTTGGAAGATAGTCTACCAATGTGTCAGGAGACTCGCCCGGTTTGCGTCCCGCAAGAATAGCAGAATAATTTTCAATACCGGGGCAGTAGCCCATTTCAGTTAACATCTCAATATCGTACTCGACGCGGGTTTTCAGCCTTTCAGCTTCCATAATTTTGCCGTTGTTCTTGAAATATTCAAGGCGGTCTTTCAGTTCCTGTCTGATTGCGCTCATCGAATTCTGCACCATGTCAGATGGCATAACAAACTGTTTGGCAGGATAAATAAGAGCACGATCAAGGTCTTCAAGCATTTCACCTGACACAGGATTAAAACGGCGGATGCGTTCAACACGATCCCAGTCCAAATCGACGCGATACGCTTCCTCCATGTAAGCGGGAAATATTTCCAGCGTATCGCCGCGGCGGCGGAAACGTCCGCGTTCAAAGACTGCGTCATTGCGTTCGTACTGCAGTTCCACAAAACGGCGGATTAGCGAGTTAACATCAACGGTTTCGCCTTTAGAAAAAGTAGCGGTCATTTTACGGTAAACATCCGGCGTTACCATGCCGTAAATACACGAAACAGTCGCCACTATAATTACATCTTCGCGTTCCATCATGCTGCGCGCCGCGGAAAGCCTCATGCGTTCAATCTCATCATTTATCGAAGCGTCTTTTTCAATATACAGATCGCGGCTCGCTACATACGCTTCCGGCTGATAGTAATCATAATAGGAAACAAAATACTCCACCGCGTTATTGGGAAAAAAACTTTTAAACTCACGGTAAAGCTGCGCGGCCAAAGTTTTATTATGACTGACAACAAGCGTAGGCATCTGCACTTCTTCGATAAGTTTCGCCATGGTAAAAGTTTTTCCTGAACCTGTGACACCCTGCAATGTCTGGTACTTATCTCCCGTCCTGATACCGTCTGCAAGCGCAGCGATTGCCTCGCCCTGATCGCCTGATGGTTTAAACGGCGATACAACTTCAAATTTACGCATACATAATACTTAATCGCAGTATAGTAGTGTTGTCAAGACAGATAGTTCCAAAACTCAATTACATCTAAGGTTGCAGTTCCAAAACTTTCGGTTTGAAAGTTTTGGAACTGCCTCAATTAATATAAAATTTATTTTTCCCTCTTCAGTAAAGCGCTACACATTTACGCGTCATATATAAGGCAAGGAGTTATATATGAGTGTGTTGGCTTATATGCCTTATGGGGCAGGCGGAATCATTATCCGGGTTGAATCGGATATACGCAGGGGGATTCCCGGAGTTGATATAACAGGGCTTGCCGAAGGAGCGGTTCGCGAGGCGCGAGAGCGCGTGCGGGCGGCTTTCAGAAATTCAGGTTTCAGTTTTCCGCTGGACAGGATTTTAATAAACCTTGCGCCGGCAGGAATGAAAAAAGACGGAGCCGCCCTCGATCTGCCGATTGCTCTGTCAGTAATGGCAGCCGCGGGTATCGCGCCGGTTTCGGGGAATCTGCTTGTGATGGGAGAGCTTGAACTGTCCGGAAAAATCAGGCCGGTGAGGGGAGTGTTAGCTGCAATCGCGGCAGGGCTTGCAGAAGGGATTACAGAGTTTATCGTACCGGCTCAAAACGCTGGAGAAGCCGCTATTCTGGCATCCGAAGGAAACATGTTTAATAAAAGCGCGCGGTTTACAGCGGCGAATAGTTTACAGGAAGCAGTTCACGCTCTTTTTATCAGGGAAGAAAAAGGCGCGCTTCCTGCGTCTCATGGAACTGAACCTGCGTGTAACTATAAACATGAAAATCTAGGTTACAGGTTTACAGGCTGTTCGTTAGACGAAAACTGCGGCGGTTTTAATGACGAAAACACAGGCGATTTCTGTGATGTGAAAGGACAGGCTGTTTACAAACGCGCACTGGAAATTGCCGCGGCAGGCGGGCATAATGTTCTAGTTTTCGGACCGCCTGGCGCGGGAAAAACAATGCTTGCGCGCCGGATGCCTTCAATAATGGCTCCACTTTCTCCGACTGAAGCGGTAGAAGTAACGCGCCTTTACAGCCTTGCCGGACCTCTGTCAAATAACGGCGGCTTTATAGACCGCCTGATTACCCGGCCTCCTTTCCGTTCTCCTCACCATTCCGCCAGCGCCGAAGGAATTTTAGGCGGAGGGAGAATCCCGCGCCCCGGAGAAATAAGTTTAGCCCACTTTGGAGTGCTTTTTCTTGACGAAGCCCCGGAGTTCAGAATAAACGTTCTTCAGGCATTACGCGAACCATTGGAAGACAGGGTAATAAGCATCGTCAGAGCGGAAGGGCTTTTGCGCCTTCCCGCTGAATTTCAGTTAATAATGTCAGCTAACTCCTGTCCCTGCGGCCGCCTTGGTATGCGCGAAACAGACAGCATTTGTTTCTGTTCACCGGAGGAAGTTAACCGCTACTGGCGCAGGTTCGGCGGCGCGCTTCTTGATCGTGTTGAAATACGGGTAGCTGTCCTTCCGCCAAAAATCGAAGAAATAGGCAGACAATGCAGCTTCAACCAAGAAGACACTGCTTCTGATAGCTCCGAAATCGCCCGCCGGGTGATAAATGCAGTAGAAATCCAGAAACAACGTTTTAAAGGGACAGTAATACGCCGAAATGCTTTGCTTCCGGCAGGAAAAATCGAATCTCTGTGTCCCATGAACGAAAAAGCGGAAAACGCGTTTCATAAAGCAACCGCAAAACTGGGATTGTCAGGCAGGGCTTATCACGGAATTTTACGGGTATCCCGAACCATCGCAGACCTGGAAGCTAAAGAATTAATTGAAGCTGAGCATATTCTGGAAGCAGTTCATTACCGCCGCCTTGGAGAAGATCCCTGGGATATTTTATCCCTTTAAATTTATTAATGTCAATACATATTTATTGACATTAATATTGACATTAATTAAAAGGAGTATTATAATGGAAGTGAAGTTTATATGGGACGACCGGAAAAATGCCATAAACATAATGAAGCATGGAGTCTCTTTTAGCATGGCAGCAATGGTATTTTCCGATCCAAAATTTTTATGCTGGTATGACAGTGAACATAGTTCCATATCAGAAGACCGGTGGAGAATTATAGGATTAAGCGGTTGTGATGTTCTTATAGTTATTTATACAGAACAGGACAATTTCATTCGGATTATTTCAGCCAGAAAGGCAAGCAAAAAAGAAAAGGAGAAATATTATTATGGATATTTGTAAATATGTATTAAATACAGATAACCCGCCGCCATTATCGGAAGAAGATCAAAAGCTTATGGCCGATCTAAAAAACAGGCCAATTGACTACAGCGATATTCCGGAATCGACACCCGAAGAATTGCGGAAAGGCAGGCTTCTGGCAATTGAAATGCGCAAAAGAAAAATGTTTTCATTGCGTATCCATGATTCAACAATAAACTGGTGGAAACAAAATGTCGGAGAAGGATATACAACGATTATGGCCCGTTTATTGGATGAAGCTATTTTACATCCTGAATGGATCAAAGCCTGTTTTTCTGCATCAGTTCCGGTATCGCTTCGAGAACTGTGTCGCTGATTTTTCTGCCTCTGCCGGAATAACCCAATCTGCGATCCGGGCGGGTTGAACCGTGGAAATCGCTACCTTCGGTGATATACAATCCCAAAGACAGAGCCAGAGCTTCAAGCCGGCGGCAGGAGCCGGGTTTGGCAGTCGGGTGCCATGCTTCAATACCCATCAATCCCTGGTTTTTTAATATTTTTGCAAGGTCGGGAAAGCGTCCCCACGCAACATAAAGCGAAGAAGGATGCGCAAGAACGGGAAGTCCTCCTGATTCGCGGATAAGGGTAACAGCTTCCTCAAATATCATACCTTCTTTGGGAACATAAAGAGGTTTTCCAACTCCAAGATACCGTTTAAATGCCTGATTCTGATTTTTTACAATTTTACGTTTAACCAAAAAGGTAGCAAAATGAGGCCGTCCCATTGAGTTGCCGCCAGAGATAGCCATTAATTCATCCCAGGCTGATATCTGATCACCGCCTGATGAAACTGTATCAATTAGGCTCAGTTCATACATTCTATCCAGGATTTCCCTGTTTCGCGCTTCTCTTCTGCGGGACAACTCCCCGATAGCATCTATAAATGCCGGGCTAGGTTTATTAATCCCCAATCCCAAAAGATGGAACTCTCCGCCTGGGCCAAGTCCTGGAGCTCCTCGCGGCGTTTTTTTACTGTTCCAGTTTATATTAATCTCAATTCCAGGAATAAAATAAATATCCTCTGCACATGCCTCTGCGGAAATTCTTGCGCTGTCAAGACCATTAATGGTATCATGATCAGTAAGGGCAATTGCCCGAATACCAAGCCGAACCGCTTCTTTTATAAGCAGATCAGGACTTAAATGTCCATCGGAAACATTGGAATGTGTGTGAAGATCGACCATTACAGGTATTGTAGCAATTATTTGCCGTAAATTCATCATTTCTACCGATAATAGAATTAAGTTTTTATTTAGAATGTTGATCTATAAAGTTATTCGTAATAAAATATTAGTATAGAGGATTTCCCTCGCTAAAAAGGACGGACATAAGTGTTTGATTATACCTTAACAAACGGAATAATTGTTTCCCCGGGTAAAAAAGCACATACCGGTAATTTGGGAGTAAAAGGAGATAAAATTATTTCTCCGGGAACCAACGGTACTGTAAAAATAGATTTAAAGGAAAAGTCCTTCGTATACCCTTCTCTGATAAATACCCACGATCATCTGCAGGGGAATTATCGTCCGCCTGTAGGGCCGAAAAAAGGCACTTTTTATCTTACATGGCTGCCGTGGGACAAAGATTTAAAATCTTCGGACACATTTAAAGAACGCTCCAATCTTACAAGAGAAGATTTATACGCTCTCTCAGGATATAAGTGCCTGTTTTCAGGCGTTTCCACTGTAAACGATCACTTTCCGCATGCGTTAAACAGTAAAATATTACCTGGTTTGCCAGTGAGGGCGATTATGGAATACGCTATTGCCCATGAATGTTCATCGTATGAGTTAAAATGGGGCGAAGGCGCGGAAATTGAACATGAACTGGCTTTAAAAAATCATTGGCCTTTTATCACACATCTTAGCGAAGGCTTCGATAATGAAGCCATGCATGGTATTGACGCGCTGGAAAAAATAAATATTCTGGATAATCACTGTCTATTGGTTCATTGCATAGCTTTCAGCGATGAAGACATTAAAAAGGTAGCCAAAGCCGGCGCAAGCGTTTCATGGTGCGGTCATTCTAACATGTTCATGTTTAATGTTACATGTAAAATCAGAAAGATGATCAAGGCGGGAGTAAATGTTACAATAGGAACAGATTCATCTGCGTCAGGTTCCGCAAATATTCTGGAAGAAATTAAATATGACCGGGATCTTTACCGTAAACTTTACGGAGAGGATCTTCCGGCAAAAAAAATATTTGAAATGTGCACGATTAACGCGGCAAAAGCGTTTCTTATGCAGGACAGAATCGGAAGTCTGGATGAAGGCAAGTTAGGTGACATTCTTGTCCTCAAAGCCAAATGCGGCGATCCCTATGAAAATCTTGTCAATGCGAACATGCAGGATATTGAATTACTTACTTTAGCCGGTAAGCCAATTTACGGTGAAACGCGCTTTCTGGACATTTTAAAAGGTGAACTTCCGGAAAATTATACACAGATAAAAATAGGAAGGAAAACCATGTTTGTCAAAGGCGATCCTGCGGGTCTTTACAATCATGTCAGAGAGAAAATCGGCTTTAAGAAAAAACTGGATTATTTACCCTTTGAACCGGAACAGGAAAAAAAATAATGCCAAAACCGCTTCAATACCGTTCTGGCTCTTTGATATACTTTCACGGAGATCCTGCGGAGAGAATTTTCATTCTGCAAAACGGAAAGGTAAATCTGGTTTATCAGGATATAGAATCCGGAAACGATATACAGGACTCGGTGCAGCCCGGCGAGTTTTTTGGAGTTAAATCGGCATTGGGCCGCTACCCGCGCGAGGAAAACGCCATAGCCATGTCAGATACTACTGTCATGGCGTTTACAGTTCCGGAATTTGAAGCAGTAGCGATGGCAAATTCCAGAATCATCATGAAGATGTTAAAAGTTTTTTCCAACCAGATGCGGCGGGTTCATAAACAGGTTTCCAAACTTATGTCAAAGGAAGAAGAGCCGCCTGCGGACAGCCTGTTCAATGTCGGAAATTTTTATTTGAAAAACAAGCGCTTTTCACATGCCAGGTATGTATTCAACAGTTATCTGACATTCCATCCTTCCGGAAAGTACGCGGTTCAGGCTACAAAAAATCTTGAGATTACGGAAAACGCCCTGGCCCGTTACGGAGAAGGCAAGGGGCCCGGCATGGCTATAAAAAACATCAATACAAAACCGCAGGCTGGAGCGTAAAATGGCTATGGATTTGGCGGCATTCAGCCGTTTTTCCCGGACTTTTCCAAAAGGAGAAATAATTTTCTCCGAGTTTGAACCAGGCGACACATTTTACCTTATTCAGTCCGGCAGGGTGCAGCTTGTAAAACTCATAGGAGAAATGGAACGAACTCTGGATATCTTACAACCTTCCGAAATGTTTGGTGAAATGGCGATCCTGGAAAATTCACCGCGTTCCGCGACCGCCATTGCGTTAGACGAAGTAAAAGTACTGGAATTTAACACGCAGAATTTTGAAATACTCCTGCTTGGCAATCCGCAGATCGCCCTGAAACTTCTAAAAATGTTCTGTAAGCGCATTTACGATTCCAAGAGGCGTTTCATGATCCTTACGCTGCCTGACCCGCAGACAAAAATAGCGGATGTGTTTCTAATGCTGGATGAAACCCAGCCTGATACAGACAGATCTAGCGAAAGGCGGGAATTTAAAACTACTATCGAGGGCGTGGCTCACTGGGCGGGAATAAGCGCGAGCGAAGCCAGAGATATATTAAGTCATTTTGTAAATCAGCGGCGTGTAGAAATATTCTCTGATCGCATTATTGTAAAAAATATTAACGATTTTTCCCGTTATGTCTCTTCCCGTCGAAACAGCAGTAAACATAAAAATTAACATTCATCATGGACAGTAAAAAACTTCTGTTGTTATCTGATACGCACGGCAACATAACAGCTCTTAAAACCGTTTTGCGTTGGGCAAATGATCATGTACCGCCAAATGACACAATCTGTTCGGCAGCTTTTCTCGGCGACGGCATTTCAGATCTGCGCCCCGCGTCAGATGCGGCAGGTTTTTCCTGCAATTGGGCGCTTACCGGAGGAAACAACGATTATGGTTATCAGTCAGAAGCTGGCGTCTTTGACTTTGGAGAGAATCGGTTTTTTATGTGTCATGGACACCGCCACAGTCTGTACGGCGGTTATCACACTCTTATCGCGTCAGCCAGAAATAATGGGGCTAACGCGGCATTGTTCGGCCACAGTCATGTGCCATTATTAAAATACGCTGATGGTATTTTTCTTATAAATCCCGGCAGCGTTGGAAACCCACGAAGTAAAATTGGAGCGTCATTCGCGGTTATTGAATGTGCAGCAGGCAAGCCTCTTCAGGTAGAATTCTGGGGAATTAATAAAGGAGAAATTCAAAAACTTATAATTTAAATATGTATCACAGAATTTGTAATGGTGTAAATAATATGAATATTTATTACAGGATATGTAAAATATCCGCGGAGTCTTGAAAAAAGCTTAAAAAAAAAGATATAATCTCCCAACAGGAGAAATAAATGAAAAAAATTATCGTAATTGTGTTGGCAGCGTTACTTTCCTTTGGAATTGCCGCGTGTAAAAACAGAAGCGAACAGATTCGTATGGCAACAGGCGGAAGCACTGGCACCTATTATGCATTTGGGACTGCAGTTGGGCAAATCCTCGCGGAAAAAACAAAAATCCCGGTTACTGTACAATCTACAGGAGCGTCAAGAGCGAATATTCAATTAATAAACGCCTCAGAAGTTGAGCTTGCAATTGTTCAGAATGATGTAATGGATTACGCATGGCGGGGAGTGGATCTTTTCAACGGTGAACAAATTACCAGTTTTAACAGTATGGCAGGGCTTTATGCCGAAGTATGTCAGATTGTAGTCAGCGCGGCTTCCGGAATTAGATCAGTCGCGGATCTAAGAGGTAAAGAAGTATCAGTCGGAGACGCAGGCAGCGGTGTTGAGTTTAACGCAAGGCAAATACTGGATGTCTACGGTATCACATTTGAACAGATCGGCAAACAAAATTTAAGTTTTGCAGCGTCAGCCGACGCTCTGCGCGACAACAAAATTGACGCATTCTTCTGCGTCGCCGGATCTCCCACTCCAGCAATAATCGACCTTGCGACAAGCAGGGATATTTTAATTCTGGAAATTGATGACGCGAATGCGGCAAGGCTAATCAGTCTTTATCCGTTTTACACAAAATACCCGATACCGGCAGGAAGTTACAGAGGTCAGACTGCCGCTGTCCAGACTGTCGCTGTAAAAGCCACCTTTATTGTAAGCACAAAATTAAGCGATGATACCGTATATCAGCTTACAAAGAATCTTTTTGAAAGCAAGGCTCAAATAGAAGCCGCGCATATTAAGGGAAGCGAACTATCTCCTGCATACGCGGTTGAAGGAATTTCTGTGCCTTTCCATCCTGGAGCCTTAAAATATTTTAGGGAAATTGGCGCCATCAGGTAATGCCGCGTCAAAAAGCGGTTTGGTTTATCGCTGCTATTTTTGTATTGATAGCGGCGATACCAGTAATTGTTTTTTTAAAGGGGAAAAATCCAAAAGCTGTAGATTATTCAATATTAGAGATTATAAATACTGATTCTGGCAAAATATATGGTAATTGGCGCATTGATAAAGAGAACGAGTTTTCCATTGAATTCATCCATTCAGTTAATCAAAGTCCTGTGCGTGAAACCTTCAGGATTGACGGCAGTAAAATAAAAACTGTCGCTGTCCGTTTCCACTCATTCGGAGCGGGAATGCAGACAGAGCTGGAAGAAGGACTCACGATGGATCGTGACGGCGACGCGTTTGTTATTACCGGTTTTAACAATAACTTTACAGAATTAAATTATATTGTTGGCACAATTTCGGATCATTTGTTGCAAGTCAACGGAGAGACAATCAGCCTGAAGAATCTTTGCGGAAAGAACGCGCATATAACCTTGCGAACAGGAGAAATAAAATGAATCAAACGAACGATGACAATCATATATTAACCGAAGAGGAAACCGAAGAACTTATAGTAAAATTTGACCGCGAATCCAATGTTCGCCATTTTACAGGCATTCCCGATATTATTATTAAATGCCTTTTAATTTTATTCGCTGTTTATGTTTTTTGGGTTACATTGATCGCAACGCTGCCTGAACAGGTTAGGCGCAGCGCGTTTTTAGGGATTTTGGTTTTTATAGGCTATCTGCTTTATCCAGCACGAAAAGGAATGACAAAACGGATAAATTACATCCCGTGGTATGATTTTATCCTTGGCGTTCTGGGCTCTGGTTCTTTCTTCTACTATGTAATAAATTTTCGAACCATTATCAGCAGAGCGGTTTTAATACAACCTATGGATATTACCGTAGGAATAATTGGAATATTGATCCTGGCGGAGCTTTGCAGGCGTGTTGTAGGGCTGCCCATTCTGGTAGTTGCAACAGGTTTCATCACTTTCGCGTTTATTGACGGTTTTTCCCTGCGCCGCGTAATTCACCAGCTTTTTTATACAACCGATGGAGTAATCGGAACTCCCATCGGAGTATGTTCAACATTTATTGTATTGTTTATATTTCTGGCTTCATTTCTGGAAAAATCAGGAATAGCGAAATTTTTTATTGATCTTGCCAACTCGGTGGCAGGTTTCTCTGTGGGCGGACCGGCCAAAGTAGCGGTCATCGCAAGCGCGCTTGAAGGCATGATCTCGGGCAGTTCTGTAGCCAACACCGTAGGTTCAGGCAGTGTAACAATCCCAATGATGAAGAAAACAGGCTATAAACCAGAATTCGCGGCGGCGGTAGAAGCCGCCGCCTCCACAGGAGGGCAGATTGTGCCTCCAATTCTGGGAGCAGCAGCGTTTCTCATGGCTGAGTTCACAGGCATTCCATATCTTGTAATCGCGGGATCGGCTATACTGCCCGCGTTGCTGTATTTTACAGGTATATTTTTTGTAGTTCACTTTGAAGCGAAAAAGCTGGGACTTGAGGGATTGCCAAAAGAATCAATTCCGCGTTTCCTGCCGCTGATTCTTACAAAGGGATATCTTTTCCTGCCTGTAATAATTTTGGTGGTTTTAATGGGAGTTGGCTTTACTCCGGCTTATGCCGCGTGTTTTGGAGTACTGTCCGCATTTATAGTAAGTTTTTTCAGGAAGGATACCCGTTTCTCCCGCGCGGGATTTGTGGAAGCCGTTACAAATGGTTCACGTAACACAATAGGCGTCGCTATCGCATGCGCGGTAGCAGGTACAATCATAGGAATTGTTTCCCTTACAGGTATCGGACAATTACTCATAGGACAGCTTACATCAATAGTCAATAACCCGTTCCTGGCTTCGACTGGAACCAGTCTTCTTGTAGCTCTAATAATAACAATGCTTACCTGTTTAATTATCGGAATGGGAATACCTACAACGGCAAATTATGTGATTATGGCTACAATTACAGCTCCCATGGTACTAAACGCCGGAAAAGCAATCGGCGTTGAAGTTCCGTTATTGGCGGCTCACATGTTTGTTTTCTATTTCGGAATATTAGCTGACATAACTCCCCCTGTCGCTTTAGCCGCATACGCGGGAGCGGCAATCGCAAAATCAAATCCGATTATGACTGCGGTTAACGCAACAAGACTTGCAATCGCGGCATTTATTGTTCCATTCATTTTTGTATTCAGTCCGGAAATGCTTTTAATAGGCACTACTCCCCTGTCATTCGTACAGATAATAATTACCTCCATAATCGGAATGTTCAATATTGCCATAGGAGTTGAAGGCTTTATGCTCAGAAAGCTGGGAGTCCCTTTACGCCTTGTCGCAATCGCGGCAGGCCTAATGCTGATAGATCCAGGCGTTATACTGGATCTAATCGGTATTGCCATAAGCGCGTTTGTAATATTTATACATGTGATTATGTACAGAAAAGACAAACGAAAACTTGCTGAGGCTTCTTAGAATTTTTTTAAGGTTACTGATATGAAAGTTGTAACAAGCGGACAAATGCGCATGATAGAGCGGATTGCAATAGAAGAAATGGGCATACCGTCCATCCTGCTTATGGAAAACGCCGCAATTAATATTACCAAACATTGTTTAAGAATAATTGACGGCAAGCAAAACGCGAAAGTTTTAATTGTCTGCGGATCAGGCAGTAACGGCGGCGACGGAATGGCGATAGCGCGTCACTTGCATGTAAAAGGAACAGAAGTAAAAGTTTTATTTGCTGGTGATATGAACGCAGTAATGAATGACTCTGAAATAAATTTGCAAATAATAAAAAAAATGGGGATACCAATTGAATCCATACAATACGCTGATAACCATCAAAACATTCAGGCTGTTATCGAAACTTCCGATTTGGTAGTGGACGCAATGCTTGGTACGGGACTAGATCGCAATATCGGGGGAAATTACAAAATCCTGACAGAAATGATTAACCGTTACGCGAAATATATATTATCAGTTGACATGCCTTCGGGCGTTCACTCAGATACAGGCCGCGTTATGGGAAACGCTGTAAAGGCCTCGGAAACTGTAACTTTGGGTTATCCAAAAACAGGAATTTTAACCTATCCCGGAGCGGAATATGCCGGCAAAGTTCATGTAGAAGATATTGGAATTCCAGACGCATTAATTGATAAGGTAAAAACAGAGGCAAATACTTTAACTGCAGATGAAGCGGGAAATTTATTACCAGAACGCAGGCAGCGCTCAAACAAGGGAAATTACGGTAAAATACTGGTCTTTGCAGGTTCCAATGACATGCCCGGCGCTGCGGCGCTGACATGTTCCGCGTCATACATGACAGGCTGCGGACTTGTATGCGCATGTGTTCTGCCTGATGTAGCCGGAGTAATACATCATTGGCAAAGGGAAGTAATTACGCGTAACGTACCGGAAATAAACGGGATGTACTGTAAAAAAAGCATTAACGCGCTGACAGAAGAGATAAAAAACGCAAGCGTACTCGTCATCGGTCCCGGCATAGGACGCAGTCCCGATGTAACGGAATTTGTTCATGAACTTATCAGCATTGCGGAAGTTCCTATTGTGTTGGATGCAGACGCTCTTTTCGCGGTTTCACAAAACATGAACATTCTAAACATGAGAAAAGCTCCGTGTGTAATAACGCCGCACCCGGGAGAAATGAGCCGTTTACTCGCAAACAGCTTAAACGCTAACGGGCAGACAGGATTTTCTGTCGCAGATATTTTAGATGATATAACAGGAACCGCTATAAAATTTTCTACGGACTTTAATGTAGTAACGCTGTTAAAAGACGCGCATACCATAATAGCAAATCCGGACGGCGTTTATTATTTTAATACTACAGGCAATAACGCTCTATCAAAAGCCGGAACAGGAGATGTACTGACAGGCATGATTGCAGGTTTTATCGCTCAAGGATCTGATATTTTTACAGCGAGCGTTCTTGGAGCGTACTTCCATGGCAAATCAGGCGAAGCCGCAGCCATGAATATGTCGCATTACAGCGTAACCGCTTCTGACATTATCAAAAATATTCCTGTTGCTATTAACGAATGCTGCAAACATATACAGTCGTTTTGTTAAACGCAACACGGATTAAACCTTGTGAATACAGATTAATACTCTCCCTGCAATTCTGACGTCCTCCAGCTCATGGCCGGAAAAATGACGCGGTATATAATCAGGATTGGCACTGATAAGCGTAATAGTCTGCTTCTTTGTATCAAAATCAATCCTTTTAACCATAAGGGTATTCCCTGCGGAAATAACATAAATGCCGTTTCCTTCCTTCAATCCCGGATGGAACACAGCAATATCGCCGTCATTGATCTTTTCATTGATCATGCTGTCTCCGGCGACAAAGACTGCCTGCAATTTATCGGCCCTGTAGGGCGCAATGAGCGAACGCGGTACCTGAAAAACACGTTTTTCTATGTAAGCATCGACCTCGCGCCCTGTACCTGCGGCGGCCAGTTGATCCAGCAGTTCAATTTCCACAGTATCAGGATCAAAACCGGAGTTGCCAATACCTGTTAAAAACCAGTGTAAATTTATATTATAAGTTCTGCGCATGGCTTCCATTACCTCGCGTGAAGGCTTTAATAAACCGGTAGATATTTGATAACCCATTGCCTTGGAAATCCCAAGACTTTCCGCAAAATTTTTCTTTGATAATCCGCTGCCCTGTTGAATAAATATGTAACGAGCTGCTTCAGTTTCCATACTTTGCCTCCTTTAATTGGTATAGGCAATCTATACTAAATAAATCATAAACTATACAGATTGATTTGTAAAGGAAAAAATAATTTTTACAGATTATTTAATTTATCAATTCTTTTATCAGCGGCATTAAAATAATCATCTTCAAGTTCAATTCCAATAAATTTTCTGTTATTCAGCATTGCTGCTACGCCCGTTGAGCCAACGCCCATAAATGGATCTAAAACCGTGTCACCTTCATTTGACGCGATTTTTAACAGATGTGTCAATAATTTAACTGGTTTTTGAGCTGGATGATTTGGCTCTTTTAATCTTTCCGGGTATCTGCATACAGGGGATTCAAAGAAATTATGCATTTCACTTTGTTTTCCGAAATTCCATGTATGCCCTTTATTCCACATACACACAATTAGTTCACAACTGTTAAGAAAACCCGCTTTCCTGAATTTTGGAACAGGGTTTGATTTATGCCAGACAAAAAACTGAAAAGTATCAAAAACAGGATCAAAAGTTTCATGCCATTTACCAATTAAATTATAACTGCAGAAAATAAAAATATTACCTGCCGGTTTTAATATGCGTAAAAAATCCTCTTTTAAACTCGCGGGGTTAAATTGCGTCTTATCCCATTGCGCCAAATCATTGTTAATTTCTTTCCTCCAGGAAAATTTCATGTTACCGGTTGAGTAAACACCAAGATTATAAGGAGGATCTGTCAGAATTAAATCTATGCTTGAACCAGGTATTTCCTTAATTTTTACATACGCATCCGCGTTATATAAAAAACAACTATCCATAATAACCTCATTATTTTATTTTACTATTTTTTTTTCCTGACTCTTCATCACAAATGACAAAATTTTCGTGGCTGTTTCCCAGCACCAGGACGGAATAAAATCTCCGGGTTTGGCGCTTACATCCAGCAATGCTGCAAAAGCCGCGTCTTCTACAATTGTAACTCCCGCCTGCTGCGCTACAGCCATAATTTGTTCCGCTTCCCTGCCTCTGCCCGAAGCAAGCATAACAGGCGCGGGATGACCCGGCGTATAACCAATAGCGGAAGCAAGTTTCCTTTTTTTCACATTACGCCTCCTCGTCTATTGCGCGTAACAGTTCATCGCTGAGGTCTGCGGCATCCATACCGGATTCAAAAGGAAAAGATTCTGTCATGGTTTTAACAGAAATACGCTCCGGCGGTAATTCTAAAAGTCTGGAAAATTCGCCTGCAAACATGCAATGAGTTTCCGGTAAAATTTCAGGCGGAAGATAAGCTGTCAGCTTCATTGGCTTATCATTGGCGGATTCAAGGGCAAACAGCCATCTATGTTTATAATCCCCGTTTGATTCTTGTTTACCGGCGTTAGCTGCAATATCAAGCGCCAGACAGGCGGCGCAACCTGATGTATATTCATCGTCAAGTAAAACCCTCATTGAAACTTTATATTCTATCTCGTTATCAGAAAAACTGAACGGCAGCACAATCCAACGCTGCCCGTTTTTTCCGGGTAATCTGTTTAATATGTAAAGCAGGGGATTTTTATCCTCTGTTTCAAAGAACAACTCTTTTAGTCCGGAAGCAGAAACAGAACCCGTTTTTAACAGTGTACTTTCTTTTTCATGTTCGCCATGATTTTTATTGCGCCTGCCGCGCTGATGTCTATCGTTATCCTGCCGCCTTTGCCAGTCAGGATCAACCGCTTCCGCATACGCTTCAAATCCTTTCGGCTGAAGTTCAACTCCCTTGCTTTCAGCGGCAGATGCAGCCAGAGAAAGCGTTACCCTGTTTTTAATTTCGGCATCTGCGCCTGATGCGCTTACAGTTGCTTGTTTTGCCGGTTCCGGTTGAATATCCGCCGCAGATGTAAAAGCAATGCGGCGAATGTCAGCTAACAGGTTAGGCTTTAACGGCAATGAAAAAAAACGTGCAAAAGATACAATCGAGGCGGAAAGTTTATCCGCGGGAAGCCCTGCTGCGCTAATAAGCGAAGAGACAGAACGAGTAACAGAAGCAGATAAAGGAGCGGCAGATTTTGTTAACTGCGCAGATGGCGTTTTTAATAAAACATTTTTCGCGGATTGTTCCGCCTTTGACTTTCCGGCAGTTGCCGCAGAGTGAAGGTTTCCGGCGGCTGTCTTTAGCAGATGCATGAATTATTCTGCAAATACCTGTTCCAGGGAAATTTTTAAACCCGGAATGGTTGTTACCGGAACAATATCATCATTTCCGTATGTATCGGTTAAAATCCTGTTTTTCTGGAAAAGATATACCGTAAGGCCGTTATTTTCAGGATCGATTACCCAGTATTCGCGGACTCCTGCCTGCCTGTATAATTTGAATTTTTTTTCCATTTCGCTGGCGGTATTTGATGGAGATAGAATTTCGGCGATAAAATCCGGAGCGCCCCGGCATCCTTCCGGTCCGCGTTTTCTCTTGTCACAAATGACAACAAGATCCGGCTGAACAACTGTATCATCACTTTCATCTTCTTCATAAAAAAGCCGGACATCAAAGGGAGCAGGATAGGCCTTGCAAGGTTTACCTTTTAAAAACAGATAGAACTGGCTGGATAATGCTAATTGTATTGCCTGATGCCTGGCGCCTGGCGCTGACATTGCGTATGCCTCGCCGTAGATTATTTCAAAACGTTCCCCTTCAGCAAGTTCCCATTCCTTGTAATCAGCATAGGTAAACCACTGTTCAACTTTTGGCAATGCGCTCATGTGACCTTCCTTAATAAAATTATCGCATATATTGTTCATTACCGCAAGTTTTTGTGTAATGGAGAAGGAAATGAAAAGATTCTATACAAACCATAATTCCAATGATATTCTTCATTATGAATGCTGTAATATATGGCGCTGGCAATATAGGGCGCGGATTCATTGGAACGCTTTTTTCAGGAGCAGATTATAAAATAACATTTATTGATGCCGCAGAAAACATCGTTAATGCCATAAATAAAATAAAAGCTTATCCTGTAAAATTTGTATCCAACAGCGAATCTGAAGAAATAATGATTACCGGAATAACTGCTATTAATTGCGTTAATGAAAATGAAGCTATGGATTGCATCGCGAAATCGGATATAATAGCGACCGCTGTAGGGGTAAGGTCTCTTCCTTCCATCGCGCCTGTTATTGCCGGCGGCTTAAGAAAGCGGTTTCGGAATAATACTGTTCCGCTAAATATCATTATATGTGAAAATCTGATTAATGCGGATAAATATCTTGCGGAACTAATAAAAAATTATCTTGTTGAAAATGAAATAACACAAATGAAAGAACAGGTTGGTTTTGTGGAAACTTCTATCGGGCGGATGGTACCCTTACAAACTCAGGACATGCAGGAAGGAAATATATTACGGATATGTACGGAAAGATACGCGTTTCTCCCCGTTAACAAAGACGCTTTTAAAGGCAGTTTTCCGGAAATAAAAGGAATTGTTCCTTTTAATAACTTTAATTTTTTTATTCAGAGAAAATTTTTTATTCATAACATGGGCCATGCGTTATGCGCATACCTGGGTCTTCTTCTGGGAGAAACATATATAGCAGATGCCGCATCAAGAGCGGATATTCTTTTTATAACTCAGAACGCAATGATTGAAAGCGCGCAAGCCCTTAATAAAAAATTTAATGCCGATCTGCAGGGAATAATGGATCATATTAAGGATTTGATTTTCCGCTTTAATAACAGAAATCTCAAGGACACATGTGAGCGCGTGGGCGCTGACACAGAAAGGAAACTGGGACATCAGGACAGATTTATGGGAGCAATCAACTGCTGCATTGAACAGGGCATAACGCCTGCATTTATCTCAATTGGAGCAGCTGCGGCTCTCCACTATCATATTAAGATGAACGCTCTTGCACAGACAGAAGAAAATGCAGCTTCGATTCTGGAAATAATATCAAAACTTGAAAAAAATTCAGACGCTGCCTTTCTTATTCTTAATATGTATAATAAAATTCTTGCAGGAAACACTCCAAATGAACTTTTACAATACGCTCTCTTTTCAGGAAATAAGCAGGAAATAATATAACAGCCTCAGATAAAACACGAGTTGTTCCTGCCCATACTTAACCTGAATGTTAAGGATTTAACGGAATCGCGGTATTTATGGGTATAATACTGTTTGATAATTTGATAAAATACTGTTATGTCGGCTATATGGATTTTACTGGTAATAATTTTAATTTCTTCAATCCCTGTTTTTGCCGTGTATATTTGGTTCCGGATTGCAAAATACCAATTTACCCCTGTCCGCTTTTTATTCGCGTTATTGGCCGGAGCGGCGGCGTTCTTCCCGGCGCTTCTTTTACAGAATTTTTTAACCTTTTCATATGCGACTACCGGCAGATTAGCTCTGCTCTTACAGGTATTTGTCCGCGTGGCGTTTACTGAAGAAATAAGCCGCCTTTTAATGTTGTTCCTGTTCTTCCTGATAAGCAGCCGCATAAATCCACAGGAGAGCATAATAATGCCCCTTTCTTACAACACAATAAGAAACGGAGCAGCTACAGGTCTAATAGCCGGTCTCGGTTTCGCGCTCCTGGAAAGCGCTGTGTACGGAGCTTCAAATTCAGGAATATTGATGTTACGTGTTTTTACCGCCGCCCCTCTGCACGGCGCTTGCGGTTCACGTATAGGCGCAGCGGCGGTATTGTTCCGAACCAATCCCATACAGGCTCTTCTCCGGGTTGTTACCGCAACGGCAATTCACGGAGTTTACAATTTTATGGTTACAATACCGGGTGTTCCTTCGGTAGCGGCGGTATTAATCGCCATATCCGCTCTTTTAACGGCGATTATATCAATCAATACCGGCGGCGAAGCAGAATTGCAGGGACAGAGTGTCTAATACCATTAACTGTTCAAAAAACGATGTTTAATAAAAAAAAATATGTTATCCTGAAATAAACAGGGGGTAAAATGAAACATTTATATTTATTATTATTAACAACTTTAATTTTAACAGGCGCAGCAGCCCAGCAGACATCTTTACCTGCGGCAGAGGTATCTTTTTCATTTACGCGTCAGAGCGGTTCCGCAACAAATCAGTTTGCGGTGTGGATCGAAGATTCTGGCGGAAGACACATTAAAACGCTTTATGCTACACGATGGACAGCCAACGGCGGATATAACCGCAGACCTACATCCATTCCGTTGTGGGTTAAACAGTCAAACCTTTCCCAAATGTCCCGTAATCAAATAGATGCCATAAGCGCAGCCACTCCCAGAACCGGAAATCTTACATACACATGGGACGGAACAGACAGCCGCGGTACAGCAGTTCCCGCAGGAAATTACACGTTAATTATTGAAGGAACATTACGCTGGGAGAATCAGGTATATTACCGTACTCCAATACGGCTTGGTCAGGGAGCCGCGGCGCCGCAGGCAAGTGTCGAGTACACAGGAGACAGCGCCGCTGCCGAACGAACAATGATTGAAAATGTCAGAGTTCGGGTATTGCGGTAGAAAACAATATTCAATACCGCAAAATAAACTAACTCCCTATTCTTTTACGCCGCCTACATTAAGACCGACAACAAAATAACGCTGCATAAAAGGATACACAAGCAGGATAGGAAGCGAGGCTACAACAGTAATAGCGGCGCGCATACTCATAGGCGTAACCATTGATGATCCGCCCTGAGCCGCCGCCGCCGCTGCTGCTGCCACTCCGGCATCCATGGCGGCCTTACCCTGAGACTGACTTGATTGCAGGTATTCCATCAATTTGTACTGAAGCGTATGCAGCCTTACATCTCCTGAATTATAAATCATTGTATCAAACCACATATTCCATGAACCTACCGCCACGAAAAGACCGATTGTTGCCAGAACCGGAAGGCACAATGGCAGTATAATCCGCATAAATATATAAAAATCACCGTAGCCGTCTATACGGGCGGATTCAATAATGCTTTCGGGAATTGACTTCATATATGTTCGCATAACAACAAAATTAAAGGCGTTAACAATTCCGGGAATAATATAAACCAGGAATGATTGAAACATTCCCAATCTGATATTCAGAAAGTATGTAGGTATGAGTCCCGCGTTTACATACATAGAAAGTATAATAATGAATGTAAAAGGTTTACGCATGACAAATTCCTGCCGGGACAGGGCGAATGCGAGCATTGCAGTAAAAAATATGCTCGTTATCATATTAATTAATGTTCTTGCTACAGATACAAGGAATGCGCGCGGAATAGCTCCGGTTTGGAAAATAACATGGTAATTAAACAAGGTAAACTGTCTGGGCCAAAAACTAATGCCGCCCCGCATTGAATCCATCGCGTCATTAAATGATACCGCTATTGTATTCCAAAATGGATACAAAGTAATAAAAGCGAGAAGAAGCAAAAAAAGCGTATTTATTGTATGAAAGATAATATTTTCCATTCTTGACAGAACATATTGTTTACGGAAATTTTTAATCATACTAAACGCTCCTCGCCTGCCCTTCTGGCTAAATCATTCGCCAGGAATATTAAAATAATGTTTATTACATTTTTAAACATTCCGGCTGCTGTAGCAAGGCCGAAATTGGCTGTTCTGAGGCCGAATACATATACATATACGTCAATCGTATCTGACACATGCGATACAAGCGGATTTCTCATTAAGTACTGCATTTCAAAACCAGCGTCCATAATGCGACCTATGCTCATTATCAGCAAAATTATTATTGTCGGTTTGATGCACGGAAGCGTTATATGCCACATCTTCTGATACCTGTTGCAGCCGTCAATATCAGCGGCTTCGTACAGATTGGGATCGACGCCCGCCATCGCGGCGAGATAGATAATCGTATTCCAGCCGACTTCCTTCCAGATATATGTTATGCCGATAATACCCCAGAAATAATTCGGCTCCGCAAACCAGTGAACAGGTTCTTTAATAAACCCCAAAGCAATAAACGCGTTATTCAATGCGCCGCTATCCGGCGTAAGCATGGCCTGTACAAGCCCTGTTACAATGACAAATGAAAGAAAGTGCGGCAAATATGAAATAGTCTGGATAAAGCGTTTAAAAAGAATTTTCCTTACTTCATTTAAAAGAAGCGCAAGCCCAATCGCAGTGACAAATCCAAGGCTTGTGTTGATTAAACTCATTACAACAGTATTTCTAATCGTTCTTAAGAACATCTCGTCTTCAAACAGGAATTTAAACCAGTGTAAGCCAACCCATTGCTGTTCGCTGAATGATCTCGATGGCTTGTATTGCTGAAAAGCCATTGTCCAGCCCCATAGCGGGACATAAGTAAAAAGAATTATATAAAGCACTATTGGCAGACTCATAAAAATAAGCTGCTTCTGCCTGTTGAGCAAAATAACAAAATTTTTCTTCCTGTTGTAGGAGAAATAAGTTATTACCAAAATTACCAGTGTCATCAATGAAAAAATTATTAGTATTATATTTATAGTCATTGTTTACCTGCCTGTTTTAAAAAGTACAATAAAAAAACGGAGGCTGTTGTCTGCCTCCGTTTAATAACGAACTAAATTATCTGCGAGGTACTGTAACACCTAAAAGGCGAAGGGTTCTGTCAAGTTCCTGCTGCATATGCTGATTATATGTAGCAAGACCGGCGGTATTCATCGCCTGGACATACTGTGTCCAAAGTGTCTCAAATTGTGCGGCAGGCGCCATAATTAAAGCAGGTAATCTTGTCTTCATGGTTTCTTCCAGTCTGGCTAACGCAAGCTGAGCAGGTGATCCTGACGGGGGAGTAGCGAATTCCATACTCCATGTGGGGAACCAGATATTATTTGGAGGAGGATTCACGTCCATTAATGCGTTTGTGCTTTCTACTTTGTACGCATTTAGAAGCGCAATATCTTCAGGATACATTGTTGCAATTCTTTCGGACATTAAATGGCTTAAATCACTGGGATAACCATCAGAGAATGAACCCTGAATTTTGGGGAATATATCGCTCAAAAGGCGTCCGCGGTTTAGCGTCTGCCAGTTATCATTGTTCCAGTTAGCTCTCTGCTGTTCATCACGATACGGTATGCCTCTTTCATTATACTGCCAATGAAGTCCTTCAATACCCCAGTTAACTGTGCGCTGTACATCTTCAGAAAGGAAATCGTTAATAAACTGAATTATTCTGATTGCCCTGTCCTGTGTTACGCTTTTGCTGATTCCCATTCCTCTGAGATAATTGGGAGTCGGCCATGATCTGTACCAGGGTTTGATGGTGTTATCAAATACGACCGGAAAAGGAGCCTGGGTGCGGTTGTTTTCACCGCGGTCACGGTTAGCCATATCCGCTGAATACATGAACTGCCAGCCTTGAACGCTCTGACCAAGTACACGGCCTGATGAAATTTTTGCAGTATACTGGTCATAGGTTTGTGTTGCGAATTCTCTGTCAATCAAACCTTCGTTATAAAGGCCATTAAGATACTGGAACCAGCGTTTGGAAACATCTTCGGTAAAGAAAGCCTTGTATACATAACCTGGCATACTTACTGCACCGTTTCCATCATTGGGGTTACCTCCGAGGAAGTTCGGTGGATTCCAAAGCTCAAACGCGCGCCAGTCATCCATAAGAATTGTAAAAGGAATTGCCGGTTGTCCGTTAATTGTCGGGTTTGCTCTGTAGTAGTCCCTGATTAGACCGAAATATTGATCCAGGGTTCTAACCTGAGGATAACCTGCTTTTGCCAAAATGTCCTTTTGAATCCAGAAAGCGGGTCCGTCATAAGTAGGATTTTGGTCAAGACCGGTGTAAACATGGAAATTGATAAGATAATAAACACCGCCATCAGCAGATCTCATTCTTTCCCATACATCTTTATAATGTTCCTTAATCCTGGGACCGTATTGGTTAATAAGCGGCTCCAGATTAATTAAAGCGCCTTCATCAATCCATTCATTTCCCCTAATTTCAATGATATCAGGATATCTGCCGCCCGCAATCATTGTAGCCCGTCTCTGGGCAATATCACCAACAAGAATGTCCCAGGTGAATGTTACACCGAGTTCTCTTTGAATGTACTCATAAATGGGGTTGTTTCTGTTGGGCTGCGGATGTCCGCCTGTCTCATGAAAGACGGAAATGGTTATCGGGGATCTGGTATTTGCTGCTGTGCCTGTCGTCTGCGCCTGCTGCCGGCCCGTTGCGAAAACCATTGAGGATATCAATAAAATACCCGCAATCACAAATAGTTCTCTCTTCATAAAGTTCCTCCTATGAACTCATAAAATTTTTAAACCGGTTTTGCCTGATTTATGGAAAAGCCGATTTTAATATTTAATAATTATAACATTACATTATTTGAACTGGCAACAAAAATAATAATATTTTATACAGGTTTACGGTTTTATCCTCAATATTAACAAAGACACATTATTTACTTAAAATAAAAAGTTATATATACTATCAATATTATGGAAAAAAACCTTAAACATCGAAAAACGGCTGCCAAATTGCAAATTTCATACGAAAACGGATATCCTGTGTTAAATCAGGAAATAACAATCAAGCAAAAAAACAGTCAATTTCTTTTTGGCTGCGGCGGTTTTGAAGCAGTAGAACTTGCGGGCGGAAAACCGGCAGGAGAGACTGTTGATGAAGAACGAGCCGTCTATCTGAAGGAGAAACTGGAAAAAATCTTTAGTGTAAATAACTACGCGACATTACCTTTTTATCTTGGCCGTTATGAGCCTGAAGAAGGTAAGCCGGATGAAAAACGCGTAAAAGCCGGAGCCTATTGGTTCAGGGAGAAAAATATAACTGCAAAGGGACATCCTCTGTGCTGGCATACAGTCTGCGCTCCATGGCTTATGAATTATTCAAATACTGAAATATTAAAGAAAGTAATAGAGCGAATTGAACGCGATGTATCCGCTTTTGCGGGAATAATTGATATTTGGGATGTTATCAATGAAGTTGTGATTATGCCAATTTTTGATAAATATGACAATGCGATCACAAGGATTTGCAAAGAGTACGGCCAGATTCAAATTGTCAGGGAAGTATTTCAGGCGGCGCGGCACGCAAACCCGGACGCAGTATTGATACTCAATGATTTTGATATTTCAAAAGATTATGAAATTTTAATTGATAAATGTTTACAGGCAGACATCCCGATAGATGTTATTGGCATTCAATCGCACCAGCATCAGGGGTACTGGGGAGCAGAAAAATTAAACAATGTTCTTGAGCGTTTTTCCCGCTTCGGTCTTCCTTTACATTTTACGGAAAATACGCTAATTTCAGGCGAATTAATGCCGCCCCATATTGTTGATTTAAACGACTGGCAGGTTGATAAATGGCCGACAACACCGGAAGGTGAGGAACGCCAGAAAAAAGAAATCCTGGAAATGTACGATATACTTTTTGCGCATCCGCAGGTAGAAGCTATTACAACCTGGTCCGGTTCAGACAATTCATGGCTTCACGCTCCTGCCGGCTTCCTTCGCACCGATAATAGTGAAAAACCTTCCTTTAAAGCCCTTCGTGAAAAAATAAAAAATGAATGGAGCACAAAAATTGAAACCCGCACCGGCACTGACGGTAATTGTGAGATTGAAGGATTTAAAGGAAGTTATGAAGTTATGTGCAATGGTAATACCGCAGTTTTTAATCTTGACGGGAAAGCGGATGTTATTAAAGTGAAATTATGCGGAACATGAATCAGTATTGAAAAATATCTTACAGCCAAGACCGGGAATCGGACCCGGGACCTGCGCTTTACGAGAGCGCCGCTCTACCGACTGAGCCATCTTGGCACAAAATAGTGTACTCCAGTATAACAGCTGGAAGCAGAGCTGTTCAAGGTAATATTTTTTCTCATAACAAGAGGCGACACGATGCATCTGCAATATCAATACCTGTTCGTTACATTTGTTTACGGGATAATTCCCCTCTTTCCAGGTTCATTAAGAATATTCCGGGCTTCGGCATGTCCCTGATCTGATGCCATTTGAAACAGTCCGGCGGCAATTTCTAAATTGCGTTCCGCGCCCTGACCGTTCAGCAGGCAAACGCCAAGATGATATTGCGCTTCATCAAGTCCCTGAGACGCGGATACTTTGAATAGTTCAACTGCCTGTGAAAAATCCTGTTCTACGCCATCACCGTAATAATAACAAACGCCCAAATGAAACTGCGCCCAGCGATCTCCTTTTTTTGCAGCTTTGTAGTACCATCCGGCTGCTGCGACTAAATCCTGTTCTAAGCCTTCACCTTTATGATAACATAGACCAAGCTGATACTGGCTTGGCGTGTGTTCCGCTTCCGCGGCTTTACGGTACAATATCGCCGCATGTTCCAAATTTTTCTCAGTGCCGATTCCATGCTGATTACAGAATGCAAGATGGCTGATAGCTTCAAGATTTCCCTGTACCGCCGCCATGCCGTATAGTTCAGCCGCCTTTTCAAAATTTCTACACCCGCGCCAAGCTGATAAAAAACGCCAAGTTCATTCTGAGCGTTTGCGTTGCCTTGATCCGCGGCTTTACTAAACCATTGAGCCGCGTTAACATCGCTTTTTTCTACGCTAAAACCTCCGGCGCTGCAAATCCCCATCATAAACTGGGCATCAGCGTATCCTTGATCGGAGAGTTCCAAAAAAACCGGCGCTGCTTTTTCGTATTGTTTTTTATCAAAAAACTCTCTTCCTTCCTTGAATTTTTCTTTCATTTGTTGTTCTGTCATTTCAATTCTCCTCTCCCATTTCTAATTGATCCGGGTGAACATAGCTGGTTACTACACCGCTAAACATCATACACATCAATTTCTTCCTTCAGCTTTAAGATCCGCGATACCCAATAAGTGAAAGGCGTTATTAAAACTTCAATGCCGCATTTAATAATATAATTTGTAATTACAAGGCTCCAAAAAATTTCCCATCCAAAAACTCCGGTGATTGTTGCTATCAGCACAAAAATTACAGTATCAAGCAATTCTCCGGCAAGAGTGGAACTTATGGTTCGCACCCATAACAAACGGCCTTTCATCTTCACTTTAAGTTTTGAAAGAATTATAGCGTTGGAAAATTCTCCGGCAAGATAAGCTGAAAGACTTGCAAGCACAATGCCGCCGTAACTCATCCCTCCGAGGATAGTGTTATACGCAACGCTGCCGGCTTCGGCTTCCCAGTAAGCTTCAGGGGGCAATATCCCCAGAATAAAGAAAACAGCCGCAGTAAGCGCCAATGCCGCGAACCCTGTCCAGATAACGCGCCGGGTGACTTTAAACCCGTAAACCTCGGTCAGCACATCTCCAAGCACATAAACAAGAGGAAAGAGCAATGTGCCGCCGTCAAAAACCAGCGGAATGGTAAACAGCGAAAAACCGATGTCAACAATTTTCGCGGAAGACGCGACATTACTGATAATGAGGATACCAACAAAAAACGATGCAATTATGTCGAGGTATTTGAAAGAGGAAGGTTTCACTTTATTATCTCCTTGTTTTGTTCCAGGCAGGTTATCAAGGATACTGCCTCATTAAAACTGAGAATTGGAAAATATAAACTCGCGCTATAATTCCCAACTCTCAGTTCGTTATATAAATTACGCCCATTTAATGAAGCCGGTGCGATATGGATGTATGAGCGCTTCGTGTTTTGGCAGAATGCGCACTGTGTGGCCCTGCATTCCGGTATCGACACATTCTACGCGGACCTGATACAGATTAAGCTCGCCTTCGCTTTTAATCCACTTCATCTCTGATTTACGGGCATTGGAAATTTCGTAGGTTTGGCTTAACACCCTGCCGTGGTACAGCTCAACCAACAGCTCATGGGGTGAGATGCTGCCAAGGTTAAGGTATGCGGTTACGGTTAAAGTATCGCCGCGCTGCATTACCGGTCTGGAGTTGGACTCAATTTTAACAATTTTTAGACCCGGCCAGGAATTCTGCAGTTTGCCGAAATACGCCGCAAGCGACTTGGCTTCGGCATAATCGTCTTTACTGAAACGCCGGTAATTTTTGAGCGCGGGAAAGTAAAATTGATTCGAATAATCCATCAACATGCGGTGGGATGCCATTGACTGCCCAATTCGTTTCATACATTCCTTCATCCGTTTTATCCATTCGCGGGGCAGACCGTCCCGTCCTCTTTGATAGAACAAAGGAATAATATCCCTTTCCAAAAGATCATAAAGGGCCTTGCTTTCAATATCGTCCTGAAGTCTCTCATCTTTGTACTCTTCGCCATGACCGATTGACCAGCCTACTTCAGGCTCGTAGGCTTCGTCCCACCATCCGTCCATGATTGAACAGTTTAACACGCCGTTCATGGCCGCTTTCATGCCGCTGGTTCCGGATGCTTCCATTGGACGCCTGGGTGTGTTAAGCCAGACATCGCCACCTGATGTTAAATATTTAGCGACATTTATATCGTAATTTTCCACAAATACAATGCGGCTTGAAACATCGTACTTATCGGCAAAGTGAATAATTTCGCGGATTAATTCCTTACCGGGCATATCATGCGGATGGGCCTTGCCGGCGAATATTAACTGAATGGGATATTCATTATCTTTTACCAGCTTGATAAGGCGTTCAGGATCACGAAGAAGCAGATTGCCGCGCTTATATGTCGCGAAACGGCGTGCAAAACAAAGTGTCAGCGCATAGGGCGAAAGAGCGTCATCAGCCTGCCGCATTCGCTGTTCAGCCACGCCTGTACGCACGTACTGTTCACGGATACGCTCCCGAACAAAAACAACAAGCTTTTCACGGCGGCGTTCATGAGTGCGCCATAATTCTTCATCGGAAATACGATCCATGCGTTCCCAAATTTTTAAATCTGTAGGTTTGTTCTCAAAATTGGGACCGAAATACCGGTCTAAAAGATCTATCATTCCGCTTGATATCCATGTCCGGGCATGAACGCCGTTTGTTACATGTCCGATTGGAACTTCACTGAGCGGTAAACCCGGCCATAAACCCTTCCACATATCACGGGATACTACGCCATGAAGCATGGCAACGCCATTGGCATAAGCCGCCATCTTGAGCGCCAGTACTGTCATGCAGAAAGTTTCACGTTCATCGTTAGGATAGACTCTGCCTAAGCCAAGGAAATCTTTCCAGGAAATACCGAGAACCTGCGGCCAGCCCCGGAAATATTTATCCATCATCTGCAGATCGAAACGTTCATTGCCTGCCGGGACCGGAGTATGTGTTGTAAAAATATTAGTCGGCCATACAGCTTCACGGGCTTCCTCAAAAGTAAAACCTTTATCGGTCATTATTTCACGTACACGCTCAAGACCGAGGAATGCCGCATGACCTTCATTCATATGAGTAGCGGCGGGGTTAATACCAAGCGCACGTAAAGCGCGGATACCGCCGATACCAAGCAGAATTTCCTGCTGCATTCTTATTTCTTTATCCCCGCCGTAAAGAGCTGCGGTAATGTTGCGAATATCCTGAGCGTTTTCTTCGATATTTGTATCCAAAAGAAAAAGTGAAGAGCGACCGACTTTTACTTCCCAAATTTGAGCGATAGCCTGACGTCCCGCTAAATCTACAGAAATTTTTATAGGCTGCCCGTCCTTACCATATTTACGTTCTACCGGCATATTGTACCAGTCATTTTCCGGATAACTTTCCTGCTGGTATCCGTCCGCATTCAGCATTTGTTTAAAATATCCCTGCCGGTATAAAAGTCCGATACCGACCAAAGGTAAGCCCATGTCCGAAGAGGTCTTCATGTGATCCCCTGACAGAATCCCAAGACCGCCGGAATAGATAGGCAAGGATGCGTCCATTCCGTATTCCATCGAGAAATACGCAACTACATCCTTATGGCTGCCGCGGTACCAGGTCTCTCCCTTTTTATAACGCTGGAACCGCCCATAAACTTCTTTAAGAGCAGCCAGGTAGGAATCGTCTTTGGCGATTTGCGCAAGCCGTTCCTGACTCACCATGCCCAGTGTCCGAAGCGGACTTTGCTGGGATTGGAGCCATGCATCATAATCCAGCCTGATAAAAAGCTGAATCGCGTCATAATTCCAGGATAACCAGAGATTACGGGCAATCTCTTCCAATGGTTTCAAA
>WQSN01000019.1 GCA_009787835.1 Treponema sp. | reverse complement strand
TTAGTGGACAAATTTCACCATGTCATTGTATAATTAACTAAATAATCAATCAGGGAGAGGTGAAATGTCCGCAAAAATTTGTAAAATAACAATAATTATGGCCATTGCAGCGCTTTTTTTGGGATGTCCGGGTTATAATGAACTAAATACCCACCCGCAGGACAGCGAAAACGGCTTTTTAACGATAAATATAGGCGATTCAAGTGAAAATAGAACAATTCTGCCCAAAAACGCGAATATCAACTGTAATACTTTTTCTTTGGTGCTGACAAAATTAGGCAATAGGATAGAAAGGGACTGGACAGGCGGCGCTGTCAGCATAGAACTGTCGCCTGGCTCCTGGGATTTGACCCTGACCGGATACAGCGACGCGCAAAGGCAAACGCCGCTTGTTTACGGAAGCGCGAACGGCATAGTTGTAGGCCAGAGCCAAACAACAAGCCATACCGTGTACCTTCAACCCGCCATGGTTTTTGACAGAACCGGAACCTTTATCTGGAACATCAATTACCCTGCTGATGTAACATCCGCCAGCATGGTTATAACGCCTTTGAATACATCAAACGGAAGCCCGCAGCAGACAATTAATTTTACAGGCGGAGCGTTGAAAAACAACAGTTCTTCTCCCCTGACACTGAACACAGGTTACTATAAGGTAACATTCTCCATGACAGGCGGAGAACGCCCATTAGGTAGAGTGGACTATATGCATATTTATGAGGGGTTGGAGAGTTATTTTAGTTTTGATTTTATTTACTCATTAATATCTGCCTGGGCGCCAGGAAACAAATCCGCGTATAATCTTAACGGTGTCTCGTTTAATATGGTGTTTGTTTCTGAATCTGTGACATTTCCTACGGGTGTAAGTGATAACGGATCAGCGGTAATTTCTTCACCTTATTTTATTGGGGAGACTCCGGTAACATGGGAGATATGGAGTACTGTCAGATCATGGGCAGTATCAAACGGTTACAGCATGAGTGAAGGCAGATCCGGCAGCAGTGGGAGCGGAAGCGGGAAGCATCCGGTTACAATGATTAGCTGGTATGACTCTATAGTTTGGTGTAACGCTTTAACCGAATATTATAATCTTATTACAGGTTCATCTCTTGAATTTGTTTATGTGAGCAGTGGAACTCCAATTCGTTCCTCCTCTCAGACTTCAGAAATTAACGGAGCAATACCCGTTAATGAAGCTGGAGGTTTTAGGCTCCCAATGAGTAATGAATGGGAACTTGCCGCACGTTGGAGGAATGATGATACCAATTCTGTAGCAGGATACTCAAGTCCCTGGTTTACCAAAGGAGATTCAGCCAGTAATGCTGCTTCAAATATAAATAATAGTACCGCTACAGGATATGTAGCGTTTTATAGCAGTAATAGCAGCTCTACCGCTGAAGTAAAAAGTAAGGAACCTAACTCACTTGGTATTTATGACATGAGTGGTAATGTATGGGAATGGTGTATTGATAAATCCGGTTCGTACCGTATCGCTCGCGGCGGAGCATGGACAGACCCGGGTAGCTATCAAAGAGTTGGTTATGTGCATATAGCCGATCCTCCTACTCTTAAAGAACACAACCACGGTTTACGCATAGTAAGATCATCAAATTTTTCTACTTCTCCTTCCTCAGGCAAAAGATACGAAGTAGTTAACCAATCAATGAACTGGGAGAACGCTAAATTGGAAGCAGAGAGACGCGGTGGGTATCTCGCTGTAATTACCAGCGCACAGGAACAGAGTACAATTGAAAGTCTTCTTAATAGAGACGGTATTATAAATAATTATTGGCTTGGCGGTTACCGCGATACCAATAATACATTTATCTGGATTACCGGCGAGCCAATGAATTATAGCAATTGGTACCCGGGAGAACCGAATAATGATAGCGGATATGAAAATAGGATTGAATTATGGAGAGATTTTAACTGGATGTGGAACGACTCATCTCAATCGAACTATTTTGGCTTTATTATTGAATGGGACTAATGACGGATAACATTCGCGGTCATGCGCAAAGCGCCTCCAGTGATTTGGTAGACGCCCGGTGATAGTCGCCCAAATCCTCCGGTGTTGTTAGCTGCAAATGTACGTTATATGCACAGTGGTTAACAGCCAGGCAAACTATTAAATTTAATTCTGCTCTGTAGAAATTTATATTTAGAATTAGGCGGGCAGCGCAAATCCCTTTCAGGGTCATCAAGAGGGGAACCTTCGCCTGTCTGCGACAGGCTCGGTTGAGGTTTCGGTGTGGATCACGTACAATGCCGCACCAAAGTGTGCGTTGTAGAAGGCCACAGCCGTTTATGACCCTGAAAGGGATTTGCGCTGCCCGCCTTGTAATAATTATTGAATATTCTATGGATCAGGTTTGAGACATCTGGTGACAGCCAACAAAATCCTCATGAGTCGTTAGCTGTTTATATATACTATATCTTAGGTAGTTAAATTGAGGATTGAAAAATGAGTAAAAATGAAAGATCGGTTATTGACACCTGACAGGTTACAAAATTAAATAATCCATGATACGGTCTTTTAAACATTAAGGCATAGAAGCGTTTTTTATTACCGGTTCAAAAAAAGGAATTCTACCTGTTCATGCTGATAAAATAGCCCGTATTTTAGACCGTCTGGATGCCAGCACTTCACCGTTTGATATGAACTTTATCGGCTGCATGAGCTTAAGGGACAAGATGCTGATACATGGGCTGTTACAGTAAACGGAAACTGGCGTATTACTTTTCGATTTGAAGATCAGGATGCAATTGTCGTAGATTATAGAGATTATCATTGAGGAGGAAATATTTTGAAAAAAATAAGAAAACCGGTTCACCCGGGAAATGTATTTTTAAATGATGTTATTATTCCCCTGGGTTATACCATAACCGATGCCGCTCAAATGATGGGAATTACCCGAAAAACACTTTCAGAATTTATAAATGAAAAAACCTCATGTACTGTTCTTATGGCTCTTAGAATAGCAAAAGTTACTCATACCAGCGCAGAAAGCTGGCTTACTATGCAGTTAAAACTGGATCTTTGGAATGCTCACCAGATAGAATTGGGCGCTTTACAGGAATTTCCCAAAACATCAGAAGAGATACGATATGCTGTGGGTGCGCAGTGACAGCCGTTGAAATCAGTTTTTTTCCAGCTTCTATTTACCTGTAAATGCGCTAATTTCATCAATTGATAATCCTGTGATTTCCTGTACAAATCCAGGAGTAGAACCTTTTGAAAGTAAATTTTGCGCAATAACTCTATAGCTTTATTCGCGTCCTTGCTCACGGCCTTCGTTATAGCGAATAGCGGCGATTTCCTCTATACTTATATCATCAAACAGCATATTAATAACCTCCGTTCCGTGTTCTTCCAGGAATTCCTTCAGCACATTTTGTTCTAAACAATATTTTACTGCATTTGTTACGGATTCTTCAAGTGATAAATACTCATTGTATTCCTTAGCAGAGTACAGGTTGCGTAAATTTTCAGGAATGCCGAAGAGGGCTGAAAACACACTGTCTTTGTGTTTTCTGTTGACATTAAAATCCATAAAGACCTCGAAAAAAACAGATTGAAAATTAAATCAAACATTGTTCATTATGTTAATAAAATTTTATGCCGATATTAACGATATGAAAAAGAATTTTATATTTGTGATTTTTATTATGGCAATTCTCATTTCGTATCAGTTACCTGCTCAAACCCAGGATACTTTCAGGCAGGATGGCATCGCTTCGTGGTATGGAAGGGAATTTGACGGGCGTCCGACAGCATCGGGAGAAATATATGATTCATCCAAATTTACCGCCGCTCATCCCAATCTGCCTTTTGGAACAATGCTGACTATAACCAACCAGCATAATAACAGGAAGGTGACTGTAAGAGTAAATGATCGCGGTCCTTTTGTCGCTGCGAGAATAATCGATATTTCAAGAGCGGCGGCTGAACAGCTTGATATGATTGTTACAGGCACCGCGCCTGTTGTAATAGAAACTGTTGAGCTGCCAGTCACTTCTGTACCGGCTGTACCAGTTATATCCGCAGCCGTTCCTGAAACACCGCAGGTCGCCAATACTCTTAATGTCAATCAGGCGGAAATTTTCGCAGCGATTAACTCGGCGCATCCTGAAACGGATAATGTTCAGGAAGCTGCAAGCACAAGCATTACCATTGAACCTCTTTTTCAAATAAAGTTGATTCCTGACATGCAGATTTCGCAAAATAAAACATACCGTTTGCAGGTCGGTTCCTTCAGGGTTGCGCGTAACGCGGTTGAAGTTTTTGAAAGGCTAAAGAACGCGGGGCTTAGTCCTGCCTATGAAAGGTTTACCGACAGGGAAAATAATGATTTTTTCAGGGTAGTGCTTCCTGGTATACCCGGAGCCAATGTAAAATCGGTAGCGGATAAACTCAGTATTTCAGGTTTTTGGGAAGCTATAATTCGTGAAGAAAATTAACATCAGTGTCTGAAACTTTATGAAATTTGAAACATACTTAGTTAAAAATATTATTAATAATGAATAAAAAGGCGCTGCGGGCGGATTTACTTCTGCTTCTTACCGCAGGTATTTGGGGTTTTGGTTTTGTCGCTCAGCGGTCCGGTATGGAATATATCGGGCCGTTCGCTTTTAACGGAATTCGTTTTATTTTGGGGAGCCTCTCCCTCCTCCCGCTGATACTGATCAGGAGAAGCCGTTCCGCCGCTGGAACAGCTTCGATGCGGCATTTGCTTCTGCCTTCTCTCGCCGCGGGAGGCTGTCTCTTTGTGGCCGTTATATTCCAGCAGTTCGGAATTATTTTTACCACGGCGGGAAACGCTGGTTTTATCACAGGTCTTTATGTAGTGCTGACTCCCATTTTCGGCATTTTTCTTGGCAGAAAAACCGGACTTCCTACATGGGTTGGTTCAGTTCTTACGCTGACAGGTCTTTATTTTATCAGCGCCGCCGGAAGCGCGGGTTCCGTTAATCCTGGCGATATTATAATTGTAATCAGCGCTTTTTTCTGGGCGGCGCATGTTCTTTTAATAGATCATTTGATGCGGATCAAGGTTGCGCATAACAGCGCAGAGAAGAATTTGTCCATAGACCCTGTTGAACTTTCATCAGGACAATTTGCGGTATGCGGAGTCCTGTCCATGATTGGCGCAATTCTTGCCGAACCGCATACAGCATCTGTTGTTGAACAGATTGATCCTTCTTTGCTGGACGCTGGCCTTTTCCAATGGCTGCCTTTCCCTGCGTTAGCTGCAACGCTTACGTCAGGTTCACTTCATTTATCCATGGAAATGCTTATACCCATCCTGTACGGAGGATTGTGCTCAGTCGGAATTGCATACACTCTGCAGGTTGTAGCACAGCGCGACGCGCCGCCGGCTCATGCTACAATTATTCTCTGTTTTGAAGGATGCTTCGCGGCTTTGGGCGGCGTGCTGCTTCTTTCAGAAAAGATTGGTTTGTGGACATTACTGGGTTTCATTTTCATGCTTGCGGGCATGATTGCAACCCAGTGGGATATTTATAGAGGCGCATCCCGAAGAGGCGCGGGAAAAAAAATTTATTAAAACGCTGTAACAATAAAAGATGCGAACTTTCAAATCTGCGCTCTTAAAAAACCGCCGAGCCTCCTGTTACAACCCATGTCGCCAGGATCGAAAGTACAAAGGAACCTGTGTAAATTGTTCCGCTTTTGCGGTAGAGCCATGTTGAAAAAAAGAAAAGAACCGCGAACTGCGGAACAAGCAGAATCAATATTGACATGAAAGGCCCTCCGAACAGCGAAGAAAATAATAAATCAGCGCCGGGGCCGAAACCCATGAAGAACGGAATGTATTGAATAAGCGCGATGATAAAAAGGCCGCCAAGCATGACAAATATGCTGTAACCCCACCATGAGAGCTGAGTCAGCGTTTCTGATTTTTTTCCTCTAAAATTTACTTCTTCCAGACGCAGCTGCCCGTAAAGTTTTACTCCGGCATTGATTGTAAAGAACGCGGCGTATACAGGCAGGTAAACAAAAAACTGTCCGAAACGCGCAAGGTTAAATGTTCTGAAAAACGGCCAGATAAAACGGAAATCGAGCTTGAAGATCGCTGTGCTGATAAGGGTCAGAATGTACATGGCGCCTGTTAAAATAAACGCGGCTATTACCGAGCGGATTATTAATTTTTTTGTATCGTACGCGGGGCTGATGCTGATATTTTTTTTTGCATGACCTTCAAGCCCAAGGTCGGACAATGTCCAGCCCGATTTTTTGCCCTTACCTTTTTTATACCAGCGGAGAAGAGTGAAAAGCGCGACAAGCATAAGGAAACCAAGCCATGTTATAAAACCGTTTCCGATTGTCATGCGGAAAATATTTTCAGGTAACGGTAAAAGTCCGTGTCCAAGCTGGGTTAAAAAGGGAAATGTTATTCCGCTTATTAAAATCGCGGTCAGTACTGTATTCCGCCTGTCTTTGGCCGGAAGTAATTTCGGCTTGTTCTTTAAGGGCTGCGCCAGAGACGCGAAGAATCTGAATTTGGTTAAGATAAGAAAAAGCGGAAGCATGGAAACCATGGCGGCTAACATCGCCAGTAAATTTAGGCCTTCCTTCAGCCATTGCACATGATCGGTATCAGCTAAATTTGTTTTAACGTCCAGCGCGGTTATAAACCAGTTCATGGCAGGAGCGAGCGCGTCGCTGTCATAGGTTACCAGACGGTGGTTTGTTTTGATAAGTTCCATCCGCCGCGCGCTGCCGTCGGCGAAGGATCCGTATGTTCTGTTCCATTCCACGGGAGCGTTCTGTCCCATAAAGTCACGGTAGCGAAGGGGTGTTTTTTCTAGCCCGAGTATAAGCTGATTATAGTCGCGCATGTTTTCAAATTCTTCGATAAGCGCCTGCAGAAGCAGCACATTGTTGAACTTAATGTTTTCTGAATCGTAGTAACTCAGAGGAAAAACTTCACCGCACTGCAGAACTATAGCGCGGTGATTGGGGAAGTCAGACGCCACTGACCACGACGACCATGTTCCCATTGAATGGCCTGTTAACCCCATGCGGTTTGAATCCACAAAGGGCAGGGAAGACAGGTACTGCCACGCGTCCCTGCCGCCCATTGAACTATCCGCGACTCCCTCTGATATTTGCGGGCGGAAAAAATCCAGAATGCTGAATGTCATCATTATCATAAAACGTTTTGGACCGGAAATTGTTTTATCCAGGTTTTTAATATTATAGTTACCCCATCCGCGTCCGCGCATTCCGGGTTTTGAATCTCCGTGACCGTAACTGTCTATGGAAAGGACAACAATTCCGCGGCGCGCAAGCTCAGTGCAGTATGCGGCGTTGGTATCTTTATCGCTTTGGTATCCGTGCATCGCAAGAACGGCCGCTGCTTTTTCTGTACTGCTCGCAGTCCGAGGCTTGTAGAGTTTATATGCGATACGGACGGGATCGCCGTTTGCGGCTATGCTTTTATCCGGCGTTATATACCCTGTTGATACTTCTATGCTTCCGCTTCCGCTTCGTATATACGCGCAAAGACCGCTGAATAAAAATGTAATTAAAACGCACGCGGCAAATGCGATGAGCGGTTTTATTATTGAATTTTTCATTATTACCTCCTTGAGTCATTATAACATCTAATTTAATTCTTTACACGGCTGTTTTTTTGTTTTTATTTATAGTAGTCTGTTTTATAAATGGCGTCTAATAATGAAAATCAATCCGTAAACATCAAACGGGCCGGCATGACGAAGGTTCCCCTTATAAATTTAAACATTCTGTTAATTATTATTTATCTCTCCTTTATTTGGATGGGCTTGCCGGATTCAATGCTTGGTCCTGCATGGCCTTCAATGTACGGTTCATTGAATACGCATTTGCATTACGCAGGATATATTTCCATGATTATCTCAGGCGGAAGGGTTTTATCAAGTATTTTCTGCGAAAGGATTATCAGGCGGTTTGGAACGGGAACAGTTGTCGCCGCGGGATTTTTAACGCTTTCCGCAGCACTCTTTGGATTTTCATTTTCATCATCTTTTTTGATTATGTGCCTGTGGAGCGTTCCTTACGGGTTGGGAATTGGTTTCGCTGATGTGGCGCTAAATAATTATGTTACTCTGCATTATAAAGCCAGACACATGAACTGGCTTCATTGTTTTTGGGGAATTGGCGCTTCCATTGGGCCTGTTATAATGTCATTTTTTCTTGTGAATAAAAATTCATGGAACATGGGATATCGCGCGGCGGGTATAATCCAGTGCTGTCTTGTTGTTGTTTTATTTTTCGCCCTGTCATTATGGGAAAAAGAAAAAAAAGATGAAAGGACTAAAATAAAAAATACTGAAAGCATTCATTATAAAGAATTATTTTCCACTCCGGGAGTAAAACAAATTCTTGTAGTGTTTTTTTTATATTGCTCTGTTCAGGTTACAGCCGTTCTGTGGGGAAGCAGTTTTCTTGTTACGGAAAAAAATATTAATCCCGAAACAGCGGCTCAATGGATTTCATTGTTTTTTATCGGGCTTACGTTGGGCCGTTTTATTTCCGGATTTTTAACCATGAAATTAACCAATCGTCAGATAGTCCGCATAAGTTATGGCTTTATAATATGCGGAGTTACCGCGTTATTGCTGCCTGTAGAAAGAATTTTACTTGTGCCAGGTTTTTTCATGATTGGAATTGGCTGCGCTCCAATATTTCCGTGCCTGTTACACGAAACTCCGGTAAGTTTCGGCAATGAAAAATCCAGGTCGATATTGGGAATGCAGATGGCAGGTTCATTTATCGGGGCATTGTCTATGCCGCCTGTATTCGGGCAGCTCGCGTCATTTGCCGGTTTTAAATTATTTCCCGTATTTTTGGGAGCGCTGGCAGTTCTGTCTGTTATAGTCTTTGAAATAGCCAATAAAAAAATTGACAAAAACCGCATGTCAGGCTCATCAAGCTGATGACTTTTATAAAAATTCCATATACCCGGCGCGTGATGTCTGTCTTGTTATTTATCGCCCGTATTGATAGAATTTAAAAATATGGCAGCTTTATTGTCTCCCTACCGTTTAAAGAAAGCGCGCGAGGTTTATAACTATTTTAATATTTTCAATGCCATTTCATGGAATCTGCTTGTCGGAATCATTATTACCCTTTTTGCGCTCAGACTGGGAGCTTCCTCTACATATATCGGGCTTTTGGGAGCGTCAGTTTATGTAGCCTTGTTTATGCTTCCCCTTGGGAAAGTGCTTACAAGGCGTTTTTCCATAATCGGCATTTTCAGCGTTACCTGGATTTTAAGATCAATCAGCATGATTTTCGCAGTAGCGGCTCCGTTTATGGAATACGCCGGCTACAGGAACACGGCCTTGGTTTTGGTAATGCTTGGCGTATTTTCATTTCATATTTTACGCGGAATAGGGATGATAGGAAATAACCCTGTATTAAGTCTGCTGACTTCCGGCCCTGACAGGGGAAGTTATATGACCCAGATTCAAATTATAAGCAGTTCAATCGGAATGTTCGGAAGCTTCCTCATAGCCATGGTGCTTGGCATGAATCCGCCGGTTTTTATTTTTTCCGTTCTGCTGCTGGCAGGAGTAATAACAGGAATTATCTCGGGGTGTGTAATTAAAAATGTACCTGAGCCGCCAGAGCAGACCGAAGGCATGAAAATGAAACTCTTTGATATTTTCAGGGATGCGTTAACCTGCAATGATCTGCGTCATTTCATGTTCATATTGTTTCTTGTCGCGATGGTTTCAGGCGTTACGCGAACATTTATTGTTGTGTATGCCCGCGAAGTGTTCGGACACAGCGACGGCCTTATATCGCTATACTCGGTTTTTGGCGGCCTTGGATTTTTAATCGCGGGATTAAGCGTTAAATTTTTGGTGGATCGCATAGGCACAAAACCGCTTTTTATTGTCTGCGTAATAATCGGCTTTATCAGCATAATTCCTGTTATTTTCATTCCGGCTTCCGCAGCGGACAATATGACAAGCGCGATTCTTTTCATGGTCTTTATGTTTTTTACCTTGAACTTCGGCTTTTTGGGATCGGAAGGCATTGCGCATACTTATTATTTGGCGTTAATTCCGGAAGAAAAAAGCCTGAATCTGGGCATACTTTACTTTTTTATTTTCGGTATCGCCGGCGCAGGCGGTTCATTTATCGCGGGCATTCTGCTGGATTTGCTTTCCGCGTTCGGAATAATTCCTTTTATTTCATTTAAAATTCTTTTCGGCATTATGGCCGTATTAACAATAATCGCGCTTGCGAAACAGAAGAAGATGAAGTCACTGGGATCTCTTCCTGTAAGGGACGCGCTTGAAGTGATTTTCTCCATAAGGGATCTTCGCACAATCAGCATTCTTGACAGGTTAAACAAGGCCGAAGATTCACGCGAGGAAAAACTGCTGCTCGGTGAATTGCACAATATGCCATCCAGTCTTGCGGTTGATGATTTGCTTGAGCGCACCCGGTCTCCCATGCTTTCCATGAGGCAGGAGTCAATCATAACGCTTGAGAAAATGCAGAGCCTTGGTGAAAACGCGGAAAAGGCCCTGATATACGATATTGTCAACAATCCGTTTACAACCGCGTATCTGTCCGCCCGCATTTTAGGAGATCGTAAAATTGATACCGCCATCCCGCTTTTACGTGAACTTGTGTTCTCGGATGATTATATGCTTGCAGGTGAAGCGTTTATCGCGCTGGCTAAAATGAACGATAAAGTTAGCCGGCCCCAAATAGAAAAAATTATTTTAAATACTGATAATCCGCGGCTCAAGATAATGGGCACAGAAGCGCTTGGCCTGTTTCACTGTTACGATTCAATTCCCGTGTTATTCGATCTTTTACGCGGAGCGAATCCGCCTCCGTATCTAAGGGACGAAGTGGCAATGGCCGCTTCCTCGATTTTAAATACGCAGAAAAAGTTTTACAGAATTATGATTCAGTACGCGGCGGATAATTCGCTGGCGGGTACTCTCGCGATGGACGAAGCGGAATCTGCATTTGAATATGTAAATTCCATATTGAACGGAAAAAAGAAAGCCGCGATAGAGAGTATTTCCTTAATCTCGGGTCATGCCGGATTTTTTTACAATACTGTGGAAAAATACTTTAAGGAAAACGACGGCTCGCAGTTATCCCAATGGATTTCAGGTCTTCCGGAACCTCTGCCGGGCGCGATGGGAAGAGCTTCTCCCGGGGATGAACACGATAAAAGCGCGTTTTTAAAATCCGTTTTATCGAAAGCTGTTCCGGATAAAGAACTGTCCGTTCACAATTGCCTGCGCCTTCTGATTGTCCACTGGGCGGCTCATACATTGCGGGAATGGGCGGAAAACGTTAAATGAAATATTTATATTATTTTCGCCGGTTTGCGTGAACCCTGCTGTTATAAAATTTTATATGGAGATTTGAATGCAACAAAAAATTGACGCGGCAGGAAGGCTTGGAACGGAACCTATTTCAAGGCTACTGCTTCAATATTCCATTCCCGCGATTACCGGGATGTTATGCAATGCCCTTTACAATGTGGTAGATCGTATTTTTATCGGACAGGCAGTGAATGAAATCGCCCTTGGAGGAATATCGCTTGTTATGCCGCTTATGACAGTCGGCATGGCGTTCGCGATGTTGTTCGGCATTGGAGCCGCCAACATGATCTCCATGCGGCTGGGACAGGGAAGGCGCGAAGAAGCGCAGAACGCCCTTAATCATTGTTTCTTTCTGCTGATAAGCGCCGGGCTTTTGATCATGACATTCACTCTGATTTTCCTTGATCCCGTTTTATCGCTTATGGGAGCGGCGGAAGGAAGCGAAGCGCTGGGTTACGCCAGGGAATATTTTCGCATAACGCTTTATGGCATAGTGTTTTTTCTGTTAAGTTTCGGCCTGTCCCACTGTACAAGAGCGCAGGGATTTCCTGCTATTACCATGATAGGAATGATTCTGGGAGCGGTGTTAAACATTGTTTTTGACGCCCTTTTTATCCTTGTGTTCCGCTGGGGAGTGCAGGGAGCGGCATGGGCGACTGTTGTTTCCCAGTTTACAGTAACTGTTTATATACTATTTTTCGCCATGAGCAAAAAGGCGGCCGTTAAACTGAATCTATCCAGATTCAAACCGAAACCCGCCGTTATTATGCAGATAATGGCTTTTGGTTCAGCGCAGTTTCTGCTTCAGTTTATGATGTCCGCAGTTCAGCTTTTAAACAATACAAGCGTAGGCTGGTACGGAGCTGATTCCCTTGGAGTGTCAAACGGGGGAGACGTCGCGCTTTCCGGAATGAACATAGTAGGAGCAGTTTTAATGCTTATACTAATGCCGGTCTTCGGCATTAATCAGGGAGCGCAGCCTTTATTGGGTTTTAATTACGGAGCCAGGAAATTTGACCGTGTGTTACGTGCATATCTGGGCGCGATAGCCGCCGCTTCTTCAATATGTATAATCGGGTTTACCGTGGTTATGCTTTTTCCTGTTCAGCTTATAAAAATATTTTCACCTGACGGCAGCGATGCCCTGATGTACTTCGCTCCAAGGGCAATGCGGATTATGATGCTGCTTTTGCCGCTTTCTGGTTTCCAGATAGTTTCAACTAACCTTTTTGTCGTTACAGGCCGTCCGAAAATATCAATTTTTCTTTCAATGCTCAGGCAGTGCATAGCACTCATTCCGTGCATTTTGATTTTCGGCAGATTATGGGGATTGTGGGGCGTGATTATCGCAGCTCCCGTAGCCGACGGCTTCGCCTTTTTTGTTACAGGCGCCTTTATCATCTTTGAACTCAGGAAATTAAAGAAAAATAAAGAATTAAATTCCGCCGCGGGCGTTACATAACTTTATTAATTCATAAACGCGCGCATTGAATTACTTTTGGTATATCCTTACTTGACGTAAAAACTTAAGTTCATTAGTCTTTAAACATGGGAAAAAACGGCACAAGCATTCTTTCCGGATTATTTATAAAATTTATCGCGGCATTAACAATAATACTTATGGCTACTATAGGTATCGGTCTTGGCCTTACGCTCGCTGAAACCGCGAATATTAGAAACAGTGAAAATTTCGCCGAATTCGCGCCGGCTCTTCCCACCAAATTATTGGATGTACACGGCACTCTTGTTACAGAGTTCGCATCTGATGAAAAACGCGAACTTGTTTCTTTAACTGAACTGCCCAGGCATTTGATTAACGCTGTTCTCGCCCGTGAAGATCCTGATTTTTTCAATCACAGAGGTTTTAGCATACGCGCAATTGTTCGCGCCGCTGTAGGATATCTTACCGGAAATTATGCAGGCGGAGGCTCTACAATTACCCAGCAGGTAGCAGGCACTCTTTATGCCGACCGCAGCGAATTTACAATATGGCGGAAGATTAGGGAACTGTGGTGGTCTTTCCAGATTGAAAGGCGTTATACAAAAAATGAGATACTTGAAATTTACCTTAACTATATGCCCATGGGACCGGGCACTTACGGAGTTGAGACCGCAAGTAAATATTTCTTTGGTCACAGCGCAAGCGAAGTAAGCCTTGCGGAAGCCGCCGTTCTGGCTGTTTTACTTTCTGGTCCCAGCCGTTTCAATCCAATTAACAATCCAAATGAAGCGATGAACAGGCAGTACTTTGTGCTTGAAAAAATGGTTGAACTTGGTTACGCGAGTAAGGAAGATATAGAAGTTTCATTTGCCGAGTTCTGGGATAATTTCGACTGGACGCGGGCTTCTGTCGCGGCGTACTATGATCGCGAAGATCTTGCGCCATGGTTCAGCGAGTATGTCAGGCGCGAACTGGAAGTATTAATGTACGGCACAATGGATTACTACCGGGACGGTTATATTGTGCATACAACGCTGGATCTTGCCCACCAGACAGCGGCCGAAAAATTTATGGCTGAAGGTCTTGAAAAAGCCAACAGGCAGTTCGCCCTTTCCAACAGAAGAAGCATTGTGCAGGCAGAGCGGACATACATTCCAATCGTGGATTTATTAACCCTCTTTTTTGATTTTACCGATATCCGCGCTACCGCAAATGAGCAGAACGCGATAAAAGCGGTATCGCGTTATACAAGAACGATTAACCCTATTGTAGACATGGCGGCCCTTGCCTTCGGTATTCCTGAGCTTAAGGATATTACAGGAAGAGGTTTCGCGCAGATGAGAACAAACACCGAGCAGAATGTTGTAGAAGGCGCTCTTATCTCTCTTGAACATGAAACCGGTTATATAACAGCCATTTTCGGCGGATCAAAATATGATGAGTCCAATCAGTTAATAAGGGCGACTCAGGGTAATCTGCAGCCGGGTTCCACGTTTAAGCCTTTGTATTATTCAGCCGCGATTGACAGCGGGAAATTCAACGCATCTACCTTGATTTACGATGTTCCGATGGTATTTCACAATGAAGACGGCACGCCCTACATTCCGCTGAATTTCAGGGGCGAATGGAAAGGGCCGGTATTGCTTTATTACGCGCTGGCTCATTCCATAAATATTCCGTCATTAAAAATTCTGGATTCTATCGGTTTTGACGCCGCCATTAACAGGGCTTCCGCTCTTATGGACATAACAGATCCTGCGCAGATTCGCCGCACTTTCCCGCGCATTTATCCGCTTGGACTTGGCATCATGTCCACTTCGCCCTTAACAATGGCAAGGGCATTATCGGTTTTTGCCAACAGCGGGCGCGATGTTACGCCAATCGCGATACGCACAGTTGAAGACCGTAACGGCCGCGTGGTATTTGATGTTGAAAGGGAACTCAGGCAGCGCCAGAGGCGCATGGGAAACAATATTCAGATTGTAAGCCAGCAAAACGCGTATGTTATGACAAAGATGCTGGAAAAGACTGTCGAAATCGGCTCTCTTGCGAGCAGTTCCGCCTGGGGAGCCAAGTTTACATTCAGGGATGAAAATAACAGAGCGTACAGAATGCCAATGGCAGGCAAGACAGGAACAGTTCAGAACTGGGCAGACGCGTGGGCGATAGGATTCAGCCCCTATTACACAACTGCCGTATGGTTTGGTTTTGACAAGCCCGGAAATTCGTTAGGTGTCGAGCTTACAGGCGCTACTTTGTCAGGTCCTGTCTGGGCTGATTATATGCGTGAAATTCACCAGGGGCTTCCCCGCAAAGACTTCCAAAAACCGTCTTCCGGCATTGTTGAAGTCTCAGTCTGCGCCAAATCGGGATTCTTAAGGACCAGCGCGTGCAACGAAGGTGAAGTGACTCTTCCCTTTATTGAAGGAACGCAGCCATCGCAATACTGTGAAATACACACGCCGTCTTCTCCGTATCAGAGCAGAATTTCAGTTAACACCATGCCGTTCGGAAGCCTTGGCGAAGACGCTTTTCTAAGTTCCCTTTCAATGCCTCAGTTGCCGCAGGATTTGCTGGCTGAGATTCTCGGTCCGCAGTCAGGCCAGAGGCCGCTATCATACGGCAATACATATCCGCGCGCTTCTGTGCCGTCGTCTTCATTATTCAGCAATCCTCTGCTTGATGATGAAATGCCCGCAATTTATACTCCGCCTGATAACATGTCAAATTATCTTCTGTTTGATGATATTGCGCCGCAGACAGATACGCAGTGGACTTATGAATTACAGTCATATACTCCCCAGATAATGGAACCTGATCATAACATCAATCCAGGAGATACGCCGCCGGGAACGCAGAACACTGGACCTGAAAGCAGGGCGTTTCCTGATACAGTAAATCAATATTTGCCTGATGGCCATACCGCACAGGAGGAGCATGTTTCTCCATCTTCAGCTTCCGGACCCATTACAGAAACAAGGCAGCAGGAAGGCGGCGGTGATATTTATACCAGATTTTTCAGCGAGAGCGCGCTTGACACTTTTTTCAGGCGCGACAGCGCACTGCCTTCCTGGAATCCGCTGGAATAACAGTTTTTATATTAATTCCCATATTCATGCATTGCGTTTTATGCGGTTATTTTCCTAAAAATATGTCCATTTTTCCCGTACTTGACTTTTTTCCCCTCTTAATTTAACGTGATAAAGGCTGTGGCGCCGTACCCAAGCGGTAAGGGAGCGGTCTGCAAAACCGTTATGCATCAGTTCGATTCTGATCGGCGCCTTATAATTTATGGATGATCTTGAGCAAGAAGCGGAACAAATTGTGACGCATATTACTGAAACAAACTCCATTCCCATGATCATTGGGCTTGTTACATTGCTCTGTTTTTCCGTTTTTTTCTCCGCATGTGAGATGTCTTATTCGTCACTAAATCGCATTAAATTAAAAAATCTCTCCGTTAAAAGCAGGCGGGCGCGTCTGGCCCTGAAAATGCTTGAAACGTATGACAAGGTTCTTTCTACAGTTCTCATCGGGAATAATGCGGTTAATGTCGCTTCAGCGTCTATCGCGACCGCTCTTTTTATCAGCATCTTCGGACCGTCAGGAGTCAGTATCGCGACTCTTGTGATGACCGTTCTGCTCATGCTGTTCTGTGATATTTCGCCCAAAGTTCTCGCAAAGGAAATTCCAGAACAGACAGCAATCAGCGCCGCGCCGCTGTTACGTTTTTTTGTTTTTCTGTTAACGCCTGTTCTTTTTGTCACAACAGCATGGAAAAAATTCTTGATGATTATTTTTCCTGTAAAAACGGACCGCGCTACAACTGAAGATGAACTTTTAACATTTGTGGGGGAAGTAAGGCAGGAGGGAGGCATAAACATTCATGAAGAACATATGATTCGCCAGGCAATCGGATTTGACGACATGAAGGCTTCAGAAATTTTTACTCCGCGTATTGATGTCGAGGCTGTTTCCATAACAAGCACTGTTGAGGAAATTGACAGCATATTTGTTCAAACCGGTTTTTCCAGGATACCTGTTTATCAGGATTCAATTGACAACATTACAGGCATTATTCTTTTAAAGGATTTTTACCATGAAGTTATGAAGGGTTTAAAAAGCCCAGCGCAGATTGTAAAGCCGGTTGTCTTTATTACTAAATACATCAAGATTTCCAGGCTCCTTAAAACATTGCAGGAAAAACAGTCGCACATGGCGGTTGTTGTGGACGAGCACGGCGGCACTATTGGAGTTGTAACAATAGAGGATATAATAGAAGAGCTGGTAGGAGAAATCTGGGATGAGCATGACGAGGTTGTGGTTCCTGTCAAAAAATCAGCAGACGGCAGCTTCAGGGTTCTGGGAAGCGTTAACTTTCAGGATATGCTGAAAACAATAACGGATGGAATTGCGCATAACGCAGGTGAAACTCCCGCCGGTCATGAAAATGACTATACTCCTCCCGGCACGACAGTTGCGAACTGGATAATGGAAACTCTGGGAAGATTGCCGAGGGCCGGAGAAAAATTAAAATGGCATTATCTTACAGTCCGCGTTACAAAAGTATCGCGGCAGCGCGTCATGGAAGTGAAAGTCATCGTTAGTTCCGCTTTTAAAACGGATGAAATAAAAAAATTATCAGAAGGAGAAAATTTATGAAAAGGATATGCAGTTTTCTGCTGACTGTGTTTCTGCTGACGGGCGCTGTTTATGCGTCTGCGGTGCGGGAAGCGCCTCCCGTTCAGGAGAAAGAAATTGAACTGGTGCTGCTTCACACAAATGATTTTCACGGAGCGACGCTTTCAAGCGGCGGCAGGGGAGGGCTCGCGGAGATATCGGCGTATGTAAAAGCGGTAAAAGCCGTAAATCAGAATGTTCTTCTGCTTGACGCGGGGGATATAAACACAGGAAGCGCCCTTTCAAATATGTTCAGCGCGGAGCCGGATATTCTTGCGTATAACATCATGGGTTATGACGCGGTCGCTTTCGGCAATCATGAGTTTGACGGTAATCAGGAAAAACTTGACGCGCAGATCAGGCTTGCTAAATTCCCGTTTGTTACATCAAACGTCATGACGCAAAACGGCGCGTATCTTGGCGGCAACCGGTATATAATTAAAAAATACGGCGATATAACAGTTGGCATTTTCGGAATTACAACTCTGAGAACCATTGTGACAGCGAGTCCTGACAAGTCACTTGTATTTATCAATGAAATTACAGCCGCACGGGATGTTGTTAACATTTTGCGTAACATTGAAAAGGCGGATATTGTAATCGGCCTGACCCATATTGGGAATGTAAAGGAAATGCCGGATCATGTTACATCTGTTGAGCTTGCTGCATCTGTTCCGGGAATCGATATAATTATTGACGGCCATTCCCATACTTACATGGATAAGCCGATAGTTCAGGGAAAGACATGGATAGTAAGCGCGAATGAATGGGGCAAATATGTAGGCCACGGAAAATTATTAATCCGCGGCAGGCAGCTTGCGGACTTTATTTGGACGCCGGTTCCGATAGGCCCGGATCCGGAAGTTACGGCAATGCTTGCGCCCTACATTGAAAAAGCCGGAGCGACCCTTAAAGCGGTAATTGGAGAAGCGGCGGATACTTTCATATTCGGCAACCGTTTAACCCGTTATCAGGAAACCGCGCTTGGCAATATGATAACAGACGCGAATGTCTGGTTTTTCAGAACCGTAAGCAATCTGCAGATTGATTTTGCTTTTCATAACGGCGGAAACATGCGCGCCGAGCTTCCCGCAGGGCCCATTACAACAGAACATATATTAACAATTCTGCCTTTTGAAAATTATCTTTATGTTGTTTCCATGCCGGGTTCTGATATTATCGAATTATTTAATTTTATCGCGACAATCCCGCAGGGTAACGGCGGCTTTCCGCAGTTTTCAAGCGATGTCCGCTACACAATTGATAAAACGGTAGGCAGCGGCGTGATTAAAGATCTGACAATCGCAGGCGCGCCTGTAGATCCGAATAAAACCTACCGGTTCTGCACCAATGATTATATCCTCGGAGGCGGTGACGGCTACGAGGTAATGAAAAAAGCGGGAGATCGTTTCAATGTATCCCTGTTGCTTTCGTATACTGTAACCGAATATATCAAAGCGCAAAAAGGACCTATTGTTCCCGCTACTGACGGCAGATTAATTGTTACAGGCGGTGTAACGCCGTAAAGCTTTTTTCCGCGCTCACTGTAAAGTAAACGTCAGTGTATGAAAAATTGAATTCACACAGAGGACAGACTGTTTTTGTCCTCTGTTTTTTTTTGTTACTCAGGTTCACGAACAGATTTTTTTCAGGTATAATTTCCATACAAATCAGGAGATAAAATGGAACCGTTATCAGTTACAGTAGAAGACAGAAAAAGCAAACTTGTAGAAAGATTATCAACACAGTATTCCTTAAACCGCCTGTCAATGGATGAATATGAAAGGCTGATACATTACAGCCAGGGAATTGAAACTGAAAAAGAACTTCAGATATTTGAAAAGATTATAAGGGAAAATGAACAGGGTCAGGCCAATGCGAATAACGCGGAAAGTCATAACAGGGAAATTGCCGGCGATATGCCTAAAAATCATTTTTTGGTATTATCTTCAAAAAAAACTTCAGGCGCGATGACAAGCGGCAATTTTATGAATATTTTATCGGATCACAAGATAAACATTGGTGAGGATGATTTAATTAACGATGAGACAGTGCTGAACTTCATGGTTTTACTGGGTTCTGTTGTTATAAATGTGCCTGAAGGCGTTAATGTAATTAGCGATGTGATTCCAATACTTTCCGAAATGTCCATTGATGACAGGATAAAGGAAAGAGGCGGCTGCAAAAGTATTAAAATAACAGGAAATATAGTATTGGGTGAAATTAAAGTAAAATTAAGAAAGATTTAGTTTAATATTTCCCACAGTTCGTCAGGCCTGTCAATTATTCGCGCTGCACCTGCCTTTTCAAGCGTCGCGCGGGAACGAAAACCCCAGCTTACACCTAACGGAAAACAGCCTGAGTTTCTTGCTGTCTCCATGTCAATCTCGGAATCGCCCATAAAAATTGTATCCTGCGGCAGGCGGCCCATTTCGGCCAATAGCTCCCAGACCATTGAGGGATCCGGCTTTGCGGTCATTCCGGGGCGCAGCCCCAGCACGGCGTCAAATGCGGCAGGCGGGAAATGCCCGTTTATAATGCAGCGTAGGGCGGAATCAGGTTTGTTGCTTAAAACCGCGGTTACTATTTTTTTTGAATGCGGTGTTTTCAGATTTGACAGTTCCGTAACAAGCTCTCGTATGCCGGGATACGGTTTTGTCATGCTCTTTTCTTCCTGCTGCCCGCTTGCCAGCTCTTCCATAAACCGCGCGGCGAAACTGCCTACCGTATTTATGTTGGTTTCTGTCCGCGCATTCTCAGGCAGAGCCAAAGACGCAAGCCTGTAAATTCCCCAGCCTGCCATGTCACGGTATTTTTCAGTTTCTATTACAGGATAACCGTACACGGCAAGAGAGCGGTTCATCGAGAACGCGATATCGCCCAGAGTATCAAGGAGGGTTCCGTCGCAGTCAAATATAACGCATTTGTACTTCATGTTATGCGCAATCCCCGCCTGATGCGTTATACGAAACCATGGAATAACTTCCCCGTTTTATTGTATTATTCCTTTCGCTTTTTGGGTCTGTTTATACAGCTCTACGTATTTCAGCGCGGAACGCTCCCAGGAGAAATCCAGCGCCATGGCGCGTTTACGCATATTTTCGATATCTTTGCTTCTGTTGTACCATGTAGATACCGCCCAGCCTACGGTGTCGTAAATTGAAGACGGGCTAAGGTAATCAAACATAAAACCTGTGCCGCTGCCTGTGTTCTCGTCGAAATTTTCAACTGTGTCAACAAGCCCGCCTGTTCTGCGCGTTATCGGAAGGGTCCCGTAAACAAGCGAGTACATCTGGTTAAGGCCGCATGGCTCATAACGGCTGGGCATAAGGAAGAAATCAGAGCCTGCTTCTATAAGGTGGCTTGTTTTTTCATTATAGCCGATTTTTGCCCTGAAGTTGGAAAGGTGTGAAGTGAGATTCATGATTTCGCTTTCGCACCAGTGCTCTCCTGAACCAAGGAGAACCATCTGCAGATTCATCTCCCGGCAGATCGCCCAGGCGGAACCGTATGTAGGGCCGAAAAGCTCGCCCACTCCCTTTTGATCCGTAAGCCGCGTTACCATTCCGATTACCGGAAGACCGGCATCGCGCGGGAGGCCGAATTCCTTCTGCAGGGCTTCCTTTGCTTTTGCTTTTCCTGCCATGTTTTTTGCCGAGTAAGTTTCCGGTATGTTTTTATCCGATGCGGGATTCCATACATCGCTGTCAATTCCGTTAAGTATTCCGCTGTAATCGGCGCTGCGGTAACGCAGAACTCCGTCAAGCCTGAAACCGTGTTCCTGTATTTTTGTTTCTTCGGCGTAGTTAGGTGAAACTGTGTTCAGTTTATCAGCGCTGTAAAGTCCGGCTTTCAGCATGTTCAGCATGCTCCAGTCTTCAAATCCGGCCTTGTAAAACGCATCCCAGCCAAGGCCGGCATAATCAAAATTATTTTTGTTATATATACCCTGGTATCCAAGGTTGTGAATTGTCAGAACAGATACTGTTTTTTCAAAGCCGCCTGCGCTGCCCGGAACCCTTTCTGCGAATTTCAGGTATACGGGAGCGACTGCCGCAGGCCAGTCATGAGCGTGTATCACATCGGGAAACCAGTTGATTTTTCTGCAAAGCTGAAAAACGGCTCGGCAGAAAAACATGAAACGTCTTGGGTTATCTAAAAAGTCCGTTTCTGTAGAACTGCCGTAAATGCCGTCCCTGCCGAAATACGCTTCATGATCGATAAAATATACATTTACAGGCAGCCGCGCCTGGCCGGAAGGAGAAGATCCCGTTTCCTTTTTTTTGCCGGTTTCAGGCATGACAGTCGTGTAGACTGCGCTCCATTCTTCAATGCCCGCTCCCATTGGCGTTCCCATCGCACCGGGGAGCTGTTTTAGCGCGCCGCGATCAATTGAATAATACCTCGGGATTACAATTCTTACATCGTGTCCCAGGTTCGCCAGTTTAATCGAAAGCGCGGATACCATGTCCGCAAGGCCGCCGGTTTTTGCCCACGGTACAGCTTCACTGGATACCATTAAAATTTTCATCAGAATTTTTCCGTCATTTTCAGATTGTTATCGCTTAAAATTTTCAGGGCTTTGCCGTGATCTTCCAGTTTAAAAATTACCACCGCTTTTCCAACCTGACCTTCAAGAGACGAGTAAAGATATTCGATGTTTACCTGAGACTGTTGAAATACATCCATCAGTTTTGCGAGGCTCCCAGGCACATCTTCAATTTCCAGCGCCGCTACATCAGTCTGCCGGGTTGTAAAACCGGCTGTGTTCAGCGCGCTTGCGGCTTCTTCGGTTTTATCAACAATTATGCGCAGAATTCCAAAATCCGCAGTATCGGCAATGCTAATCGCCCTTAAATTTATACCCGCGTTTGCGAGTGTTTTAGTGACTTCGCTGAGCCTGCCTGTCGTATTTTCCAAAAAAACTGATATTTGTTTTATTCCCATAATACCTCCCTATAGTACGCGTATATTATATGATAACCTTAAATTTTCCGGTTGTCGATAACTCTTTTGGCTTTTCCTATGGAACGTTCGATGGTTTTAGGTTCTACAAGTTTTACTTTTAAACTGATTTGCAGTTTGCTTTTCATTATATGCACAATGCGGCTGCGAAGGTTTTCAAGGCCGCGGGTCTCATCGCTGAAAAGCTCTTTTTTCACTTCAACCTGAAGTTCCACTTCGTCCAGGTGATTTTCCCTGTTTACAATAATCAGATACTGGGGCTCTGTTCCCTCAATTTCTATTAACGCCTGTTCGATCTGGCTTGGGAAGATGTTTACTCCCCTGATTATCAGCATATCATCGGTGCGGCCCAACAGACGGTGTATGCGCCTTGTTGTGCGCCCGCAGGCGCATGGCTCCTCTATTAAGCATGTGATGTCGCGCGTTCTGTAACGCAGCAGGGGAGTGCCTTCCCTTGTTAAAGTAGTAAAAACAAGTTCTCCCTTTTGACCTGCGTTCAGAGTCTTTCCTGTAACAGGATCAATTATTTCAGGATAGAAAAAGTCTTCGTTTACATGAAGCCCCTTCTGCGCTTCGCATTCAAAAGCGACGCCCGGCCCTATTATTTCTGTCAGACCGTAAATATCATAGGCTTTCATGTTATAGCGCTCTTCTATTTCGGCGCGCATTTTTTCGCTCCACGGTTCAGCGCCGAAACAGCCCTTGGAAACGGGTAAGCTTTTAATGTCAATCTTCGCTTCCGCGGCTTCTTCGGCGAGGTAAAGGGCGTATGAGGGTGTGCAGGTTATCATTGTGGAACCAAAGTCGCGAAGGATCATAAGCTGACGTTCTGTATTGCCGCTTGACATTGGCAGAACTTCCGCGCCTATTGTTAATGATCCGTAATGCACTCCCGCACCGCCTGTGAAAAGCCCGTATCCGTAGCAGTTTTGTACAATATCATCCCGCGTACAGCCCGCTCCGGCCAAAGTCCTTGCCATTGCCTGCTGCCAGATTTCAAGGTCTTTGATCGTGTATTCATTTACTACAGGTTTTCCCGTGGTTCCGGAACTCATGTGAACTTCCACGATTCTGTCCTGCGGACATGCCCGAAGGCCGTGCGGATAATTTTCCCGCAAATCATCTTTTGTGGTAAAGGGCAGTTTTTCTATATCCGCTATGCTGTGAATGTCGGAAGGAGTAATGCCTGCTGCCTTGATTGTATTACGGTAAAAGGGAACTTTTGAATATACGGTTTCCGCAAGATTTTTCAAAGCGGCAAGCTGAAGCTTCTTCCGCATGGCGTTTTCCATGCATTCGTACTCGGGGTTGAATATCATAACTGCTCCTGTCTTTTAAAAAAATATGGGTGTTGACACGTCAAGTTTTTCATCCATCCTGCGAAGGCGCCGTGAAAGATCACGGGCGAGATTCATTATCATAAGTGAGAATATTTTTACATCCATTTTATAAATTTCCCGTAATGCCCTGTTTGAAATTGACATGGCTGACACATCCGTAAGGGCCTTGATCGTAGCGACAGCCGGCATAACGTCAAGCACTTCCACTTCGCCGAATTCTTCGCCTTCGCAGAAACGCACGAGAAAAACATCTTTTCTGGATACCGTTACCTGGCCTTCTATAAGAAAATAAATTCTGTCGTTTGCTTTTCCCTCGGTAATGATTACTTCGCCTGATGTAAAATGTTCTTCATGCATGAATGGGAGGATGGTTTCGATTTGCTCCTCCATCATTCCGCCAAAGAGGGAATATTTTTGCAATATCTGCGGACTCATACTTTCATATTATATGATATTTTTTCAATATGAAACAATACCTGGTTAATTGTTTAGTTGATTGATCTCTTCCCTGATTTTTTGCGCAAGTTCCGCCGCTGCCTTGTCCAGGTTTATCATGCTGTTTCCCTTTTCTCTTCTGTGTTTTATTTCGATTTGTGGAATTGGCTGAGAAAGTCCTTTTTCACCCATGACCACGCGCCAGGGAATACCGGTAAGATCCGCGTCGTTGAATTTTACACCCGGACGCTCATTACGGTCGTCCAGTAAAACCTCAAGACCGGCATCTGTTAATTCCGCGGCCAGTCTGTCCGCTTTGAGTTTTACTTCTCCTTCGTACTTTATGGGAACAATAATAACATGATACGGCGCGACCGAGGCAGGCCAGATTATACCGGCATCGTCGTGGTGTTCCTCAATTACTGAAGCGAGCGTGCGGTCTATGCCGATGCCGTAACAGCCCATTACCGGTATCCGGCTTTTTCCGTTTTCATCGAGATAACTTACATTCATTGAGCGTGTATATTTTGTTCCAAGTTTAAAGATGTGTCCGAGTTCATTACCCATTTTTATATACAGTTCGCCGCCGCATGTTGAACAGCGATCTCCCGTTTTTACCGTACGGACATCTTCAACCATCCAGGGCTCAAAGTCGCGGCCGTATGCTATATGTTTGCAGTGAAGATCTTTTTCCAGCGCGCCTGTAACCGCGTCTGACATTGCAGTAACGCTGAAGTCAGCGATAAGCGGTAAACCGCTCAATCCTACAGGGCCGGCAAAGCCCACAGGAGCGCCTGTCAGGCGTACTACATCGGCGTCAGCGGCGAGGCCCACTTCAGAAGCTTTGAGTACGGATGCCAGTTTCACTTCGTTCACATCAAGGTCGCCGCGGATTGCCACAGCGAAGAAAGCCTGCGGATATACTGAAGGAGCATCTGTTAAAGGCTTGCTCTGCTCAAGCAGTGAACAGCCCGGAGCACAGGACAGATCAAGCTCAACATTTACCGCGCGGTAGATAAGGGTTTTAATGAATGATTTTGGTTCCGTTTTTAAAAAGACGCAAAGTTCATTAATAGTTTTTACATTTGGCGTGTCAATTTTTTCAAATGGCGGAGTAACCGCCGCAGTTTTTTTTGCATCCTCAACCGAAGACGGCATTGTATAATCATTTTTGCACGCCGCTTTTTCCACATTGGCGGCATAACCGCAATCTTTGCAGAGGATCAGCGTGTTGTCGCCTATTTCGCTTTCTACCATGAATTCTTCAGAACCGCTGCCGCCCATAGCCCCTGAATCGGCTTTTACAGGAATCACAGAAAGCCCGCATCTTTTAAAAATTTTCCTGTAAGCGCGTCCCATCGCCTGATAAACATCATCCAGACTTTTTTCATCCGTATGATATGAATACGCGTCCTTCATTACAAATTCACGCCCGCGCATTACTCCGTAACGGGGACGCACTTCATCGCGGAACTTGGTGTTAATCTGGTAAAGTGTCAGCGGAAGCTGGCGGTAACTGGAAAGCTCGTCGCGTACAATGGCGGTAAAGGCTTCCTCCGCCGTCGGCGTGACGACAAAATCATTATTGAGCCTGTTTTTAAGGCGCAGAAGGGATTCGCCCATTGAATCCCAGCGACCAGATTCCTTCCATAATTCGCCGGGAACAATTACTGTCGGTTTTATTTCCAGAGCGCCAATGGCGTCCATTTCTTCGCGGACAATTTGCTCTACCTTGCGGAATGAACGCAGTCCCTGCGGCAGATAGGTAAATAGCCCGTTTGCGAGTTTGCGTAACATTCCAGCGCGGAACATAAGACGGTGGCTTATAATTACAGCGTCCGCGGGAACTTCCCTGAGTGTTGGAATAAAGGAGCATGAGTAGTTCATATCGGGCAGGCCGGATTTGAACCGGCGACCTCTTGGTCCCGAACCAAGCGCGCTACCAACTGCGCTACTGCCCGTTAGCTAAAAAAAACCGTCCGTAAGGACGGCTTCTTTTTATTTTACTACTTCGGGAGCGACGGGGCTCGCCTTTCGTTCGTAAACATCCTGTTTACTCACTACAGGCCGTCTCAGCCCCCTGACGGCAGCATCCATGCTGCCTTTTCCTTCGGCGGGGGCTGCGGTTCGAGCCCCCTGCAATATTTAATACATGAAACATCTGTATTAAATAATTGGCTATACCTCATTTTTACTTCGGGAGCGACGGGGCTCGAACCCGCGATTTCCGGCTTGACAGGCCAGCGTGATAAACCAGCTTCACTACGCCCCCAATGTTTCTACAAGTTAGCAAAAATGTGATATTTAGTCAAGTGTTTTATTATTTGATAAATGAGGTTGTTCCAAAACTCAGGTAAGTTTAGTCACACAATTAATTTTCTTCAGATTTAGCTTAGCCCCTTATGGCGGAGTTCGTTTAATTTTACTTGAGCTTCTCTTTGAAAAAGTCTGCCATTATATCCCATAAAGGACGCTGGAAAAAATGCGCGTCTGCGTGGCCCGCTCCATTCAGTTTAATAAAGCGCGCGTTAATGTTTTGATCTACAAGGGCGCTGTAAAACATTTCTCCCTGTTCGGGCGGAACCAGAGTGTCTTCAGCGCCGTGAAAAATTAAGAAAGGCGGAGCTTGCGCTGTAATATAAGTGATAGGATTGATTGTTCTGCAATACTCTTCGTCGTTTGGATCGCCGCTGAAGAAGGCTGGTTTCATCAGATTATTATTTACCATTTTTGTCAGATCACAGGGCATATACCACGGACAGGCGGCCTGCACAGCGCTTGATTGATCAAGATATTCACCGGCTTCATATTGTTTGCCGCGGATAAGGGCGGTCATGGCTGTCAAATATCCTCCGGCGGATTCTCCTGAAACGCCGAATTTTTCCCTGTTTATTGAGTAACGTTTTGCGTGCGCGCGCAGATAACGGATAGCGGCTTTTATATCGATTATCGCGGCGGGAAACGGCGCTTCATGTCCCAGCCTGTAATCTACGCTAGCTACAACAAAACCGCGGCGGGCTAGATCCGCCAGGTAAGGTATATGCGCTCCCTTGTTCATTTGCATCCACCCGCCGCCGCAAACCCAGATGATGCACGGGTATTGCCTTTCGTTATCCTGAGGATAAATTATATCCATTCTTAAATCGCGCGTTACATGCCCAAACCATGCGTCCGCCTGCGCGTATGTTACTTCTTCATCCAGAAAGTAAACCGGCTCATTAACATAAATAGATATAATTTCTTTCGATGCGTTAGCTGCCATAAAAACATCCTTTCTTACTGCTTGTTTTTGCTGAGAGCCGCGACTGCTGCGCCGAAAAGGCTTGCCTGTTCCACGGGCGAGATTACATAAGGCTGCGGTTTTTCACGTAACAGCATCTGATGCAGCCACGATTCCAGGGAGCGGCGCATGCCCTTGTAAATCAGGTATGTTGTGCCTTCTACCGCGATGCGTACAGGCGAATACGGTTCAAAACCTGCGTTCATGCGCCTGACTGTGGCAGCCACTACAGCCGCGGAGAATAATGCGCCGCGTTCTGTCACCATTGAAGTGATGTACTGAAAAGCCGCCAGGGCATCGCCTTCATCAGGAGCGAACAATGATCCAAGCGGACCTGAGGCTGTGAGAGGAGCATGAGTGAACTCATTTAAAAATCTTGTTTCAAGATTCTGCATGGACATGAATTCATCCGATTTCGCAAAATATATCAGTTTATCCTTTATTGCCTGTTTTAAAATGTGAAATGTTAAAGGGCCGAGGTACGCGCCTGATGCGGCTTTTTCCAGATTGTATCTGCCAGGATTTTTGGTGGTGTTGTCATATTCCCTGTCCATCTGGCCCCTGTTGCGGATTGTAAAATTCCCTGATTCACATACAACAATTTGCGGAGAATTTGCGTTATTGAAATTTATTTTTGGAATGCGGGATTCCGGGTAGGCTGTATTGAATCCCGTTCCCAATATGAAACCGATTACGGGGCCGCCCTGTGCCGCGAAATCGTTGCGCGTTCTTGTTTTTTCACCGTCAGGTGAAATAGAGGCAAGTCCTGAAAGAAGGGTGGCGACTGTGTCGTTTAACATCACAATGGGACCGTCGTACTTAAAGCCCATGCCGTAAAGCGAATCCCTTAAACCTTTACCGATTAATTTTCCGTAAACATCAGGCGCGTCAACCTCTTTGCTGAATTCCAGAAGAATCCCGTCCGCGTCTTTTGTAATTTCCATCGGATATGAAAATGTAAAACCGATGCCCTCTACCTTTTTTTCCTTCAGGAGAGGAAGCGCGGCTTCGGCGATTATATCAAAGAAATGCTGCGCGCTGACATAACCGCTGGTTCCCGGCATCGGAATCTTTCTTGTTCCCTGCGCGGCGGCTTCGCCGTTTTCGCTGAACTGTACAAGGCTTGCGCGCAGATTTGTGCCTCCTGCGTCCAGCGCAAGGACTGTTTTCCCGGGAGGAATGTTTGTAACAGGTGAAATATAGGATGGAATCATGGCAAGGCTAGAGCCTTCTCCTGTAAGACCGCGTTCCATTTCAATTAATACTTCCTCAACCAGAGCGTTTGGATTATAACTGTCATAATGAAATCCGTAGTACCTCGCGAAATCCGATAATTCCCTTGCGTTAAATTTGCCCATAACATTCTCCTTGTTTATATAAATTCCAGTTTTACTTTTTCTGATATATAATCCGGTTTTAACGCGGGATTGTACATGTAACCGCGCCTGTACCCGCTCATAATCTCTTCATAAAAACCCGGACATTCCAGAATTACTGCAAGGACATTGTCGCCCTGCGGATCAATGTAGGAATCCGGGATATAAAATTCTTCCTGCGGACCCAGAATATCATAACGCGCGATAGGCCGCCCGTTGCAGTATACCGTTAGCCGCTCATCGGCCCTGTGGGGCGCGAATTTTAGCGGCGCGCTAAATTGCTCTGCGGCGCTGTACCTGAAATGCCGTCTGAACCAGATGATGTGGCCCATTTCCCTGCCCACTACAAATTTTTCCGCGTCAGGCGCTGTATGCCATGATGAATCATCGAAACCCGTTTTTGTAAAACCTTCTGTCAGACCCTGCAGACCCTGTTTCACATAAAAAGTTTCCAGTGAAATGTTCAGCGCTTTACCGTCATTGTACGCGCCGCTCAGCGTGATTGGCTTTCTGATGCCGCTGAACTTTACAATGGCTCCTTCGTGCGGATGCGATTTATTGTGAAACTCATTTGCGTATAACATTACAAGAGTATTGTTTCCGGTTTTTACAAAGCCAGTTATATCCTTCTGTACAATTGATTTGTTGCGTGTGCGGAAAATCAGCTCTCCGTTTAAATAAAGCAGATACCTGTCAGTTTCATTATGGTTAAAATCAAGACATATACGCTGAGGCTGCGAGCGCAGATCAAAATTTGTCCTGTACCAGAAATAACCATGCTCATAAAGACCGGCTTCTTCAAGCGATACGGGTTTTTCCAGTTTGCGCCATGCGAAATGATCATATTCAGGCCTGACTTCATCTGAGTCGGCCGTATATTTCCAGGCGGATGTCCACTGCACCTGCGGACGATCCAAAAACGTACTAGCCGGGAAAAAGGCTGTTTGCATACCGGATCTGTCTGTATGGAAGATCGCGCCGCGTCCGTTAAGCAATGCTTTTTTATAACTTGAGTTTACTTCGACAGGGAAAAATTGTACTATATTGTCCGTATATTCCCTGATCTGGAATGTCATGGAAAGGCTGTTTTCTGTTTCTTTAAATGTCTGTAAATAATAACAGTTGTGAAACAAAAGGCCGCCTGATAATTCCTCGATTCGTCCGTTAAATGAATCTTCAATAATGAAGAAATAAACGTCTCTTGCTTTTACTATATTAATGCCGCTGTGTTTGTAACACAATACAGATCCCGCGCCGGCACCGTAAACATTTACATCGCCTTCCAGCGCGCTGATTTCGGCAGGCGGGGCGTTAAGCGCCATCTCACCGTTTGTTCCGGTTTTACCGCAGAGAACAAGCGCCGCTGATTTTTTATATGTTTTTGAAAGCAGAACCTCCGATGTTGAATATCCGATGCGCAGATCAGATCCGCCATTTGGCGAAGGCGCTTTGAACACTAGCGGGAAAAGGCGCGTCTCTTTGGGCGCGATTGAAACGCAGAATTTATATTCCGCGCCTGTTAACGTTTCCGGTATATTTACGGTCAGTTCCTTCGCTTCATCTTCTGCGTTACGCACAAAGAAGAAGCGCCCGTTTTCATTGCCTTCTTCATAAGTTGTAAAGTTCTCAAAACTCCTGTCAAGGGACAAATCAAGCGCCGCATTTTCGCCCAGCACGGCGATGTTTCCGCCGCCTGAAACAATTTGCGCATAACGCTTGCCGTCGCTCTGCGTGATCAGGTTTGAATATTCCTTCGCGAAACGGATAAATCCCCTGAGCCAGTAAAACTTGCTTTTGTGAAGTTCGCCTGTTTCGCCTATCGGAGCGCCTCCGAAATCGTAGCTTGTAATATTCCCGTGGCCTCCCAAAACCGTATCGCCGCGCGCCCCGATAAAAGGAAAGGTTGTGCCGCCAACCATCATGTAGTAGTTGATGATTGAAGCGCCTGTTATAAATACGCTTTTGGAAACGCCTTCCACAACTTCCAGTCCGGGCGAATAGGTAGGGGAGCCGATCTGGGAAAACCATCCGGCCTGCAGCTCCAGGATCATTATGGGCGAATCGGACTGGGATTTTTTTGAGCTTAAAAGTTTTTCTTCGAAGCGTTCAAATTCCCACATCCAAAGGCCGGGAATGTTAGGGTAATATGTGCGCGTATCGATAATGCCTCTTCCGCGTAAAAATTCAGCTTCATTGGCAAACTTTGGCACATTTACGCCGAATTCCTCCATGGCGTTTTTCAGGAACATAAAATAATCAATTGCATCCTGGGTTGTAATTGTTTCCTCGCCGTATTCAATCAGATGATCGTATTCATTTTCAATCTGCGCGGCGATAATGCAGCCGCCGTTTGTTATAAGATGTTTTACAAACCGGGCGCAGCATGATTTGTACCAGTACCGGCACAGTTCAAGGTATTTTTTATCAAGAGTCCGCAGCCGGAATTCGCCGCGCGCTATTTTACCGATTAACCAGTCAGGATGACCGCCGAAATCCAGCTCGGCGCAGATATAGGGTCCCGGCTTAATAAGGACAAAAAAACCGTATTTTTTACACAGAGTTAAAAACCGGTCCAGGTCATAATCGCCTGACCAGCGCTGAGAACCTTCCTCGGGTTCATGAAGATTCCAGGCAATGTATACAGAAATAAGATTTGCGCCGCAGGCTTTCATCTTTTGAAGACGATCTTCCCACAATGCGGAAGGAACCCTGAAATAATGAAATTCACCGCCGATAAGGAATTCCCTTTTTCCGTTAATAATAAAACCATGTTTATCGTAACTGACAATACCGCTGTCCATTCGCCCTCCTGCCGGCAATTACATTTATTAATATTATTTATTTTAACAATAAAAACCGCTAAAAGTCAATTAATCCATGATATAACATTTTACAATTCGTTGACTTTTTTTATGCAGTACGTTAAAATATATGTTCAGTTATAATTTATTATAGCATGACGCGCAATGAGGTGTAATTAGTGTTAAAAATGAAGCAATTTTCCGGTATAAAACCAAGAGCCATAATTTATATTGTTACCCCGGTTGTAATCAGCTTCATAATAATATGTGTTATTCTGTTTTTTACATTGTTCAGTACTCAGCAAAGAATGGTTATGGCAGATTTTCAGAATATTGTCAAAAAACATACCAGAATATTTGAGAATAAAATCAGCAACGCTCTTGATTACCTGTCATATACCGCCAATATCCTGGAATTTCAGGTATTGAACGGCAATACCGACAGGGAAGCGCTTCAAAAATTGCTGTTTATCATTTTTGAGGATCACCCTGATGTTGACGGTTCCAGCGTTTATTTTGAGCCGGATATGTACGATGGCAAGGATGAACAGTATATAAATACGGAATATGGGACTAATCTTTCCGGTAGAATTTGTTTTTATTACAAGCGTGAAAACGGAAAAACTGCCTACATGCCTGAAGCCATCGGAAATGATATAGACTTCACCATGCCCTTTTATCATGAAATAAAAACGTTAAACTCTCCCGCTTATACAAATCCGGAAAAGTATACAATAGACGGGGAAGAAATATTCATGTTTTTAATCGCGTATCCAATCCGCGGCGGAAACGGTGAATTTATCGGTATGATTACCGCTGATATTCATTTGCGGGAAATTCATGATTTACTAAACTCTGAAAAAATTTATGAAACCGGTTTTATAATTATTTCCAATGATAACGGCCGCGTGATATATCACCCTGTGTATGAGTATATCGGAAAAACCCTGGAGGAAGCGGGGCTTAACCGCGCTGTACCTCCGCAATTGAATGAGGATATTCATATACAGGAAGCGTCAGAATTGCTTTATTCGCTGGATCCTTATATAGAAAGCTCTCCGATAATTAAAGTAAAATCTGTTATAACAAATAAAAGCACCCTGATGTCAAGGGATACGATAATTTTTCCGCGGCTTGGAAGCCGTTTTTATTTCAGCATCGCTGCCCCCTACTCAGAAATTAATGTAAACGGAATCAGGGTATTGGTTCTGGTTATACTGCTCAGCGTGGGCATTCTGGTTTTAATTTCGCTAATCCTTTACTATCTGGTGGATAAAATGACAAGTCCGCTCAATGAGTTCAAGGAAAGCGCGAATAAAATTGCCTCTGGCGATTACAGCGCAAGGATTACAGGCGATTATCAGGATGAATACGCAGTATTGAAGGATGCTGTAAATCAGATGACCTGCCGCATTGAAGAACACATGGAAGAATCAAAAAACACTCTTGGCGTTCTTCATAATATTTTAAACGGAGTTGAAGCGTATATCTATGTTACAAAACCTGAAAACGGTGAACTGCTTTTTGTCAATGACAGGCTGAAAAAGCTGTTCAGCATTACTGACAGCGACTGTATCGGGAAATACTGCTACAAGGTTTTCAGAAAACGTGATGCGAAATGCGAAATATGCCCGTGCGATGAGCTTGATCAAAATCCTGAAAATAAAATCGCATGGGATGAGTATAACGAGGATTTTGGACGCGATTACCGTCATACGGATTGTTACATTGACTGGCTTGGCGGTGTTAAGGTTCATCTGCAGCATGGAGTTGACATCACTGATATTAAATTAATAACGGAAGAAAAAGTAAAAGCGGAACGGGAAGCGTCAGAACTGGTGCGTGAAAAAAATATGGCGCAGGAAGCATCGCGCGTTAAATCCGTATTTCTTGCCAGCATGAGCCATGAGATAAGAACGCCGATGCACGGTATTATTGGTTTTTCAGAGCTAGCGTTAGATGACATTATTTCCATTAAAACCAGAAGCTATTTAAATAAAATCAAAACAAGCGCGGAAAGCCTTTTAATGATTATCAATGACATCCTTGACGTATCAAAGATAGAAGCGGGTAAAATGGAGCTTGAAAAAATTCCATTTGACGTCAATGATGTTTTTAAACTCTGCCGCATGATTGCTTCTCCGAAAGCCCAGGAAAAAGGCCTTACCCTTTTCTGTTACGCCGAACCTTCAATCGGCAGAATGCTTTTGGGCGATCCTACGCGTCTGCGCCAGATACTTTTAAATCTGCTTTCCAACGCGATCAAATTTACTAATAACGGAATGGTTAAGCTTCTGTCGGCCATTACCGAAAAAACTGACAATACTGTTACAATGCACTTTGAGGTTAAGGACTCAGGCATCGGAATGACGGAAACTCAGCTTAATAAAATATTCCATCCTTTCGCTCAGGCAGACGGCAGCACTACACGCGAATTCGGCGGAACAGGGCTTGGACTTACCATTACAAAAAGTTTTATCGAGCTTATGGGAGGCTGTCTGGAAGTTGAAAGCAATTACGGTCTTGGCAGCAAGTTCAGCTTTAATTTAACGTTTGACACAATAGATACAGCGTCCAAAATTTCAAAAACAGAGAGCAAGGTAAATATTCTGGAAAAACCTGTTTTTGAAGGCGAAATTCTGGTTTGTGAAGATAATCCGCTCAATCAGATGGTAATAAGGGATCATCTTTTAAAAGTGGGAATTAACGCTGTTATCGCCGGTAACGGAAAGATAGGCGTGGACATGGTAAAAGAGCGCAGCGAAAAAGGTGAAAATCAGTTTGATTTAATCTTCATGGATATACATATGCCCGAGATGGACGGACTTGAAGCGGCGGATAGAATTATGAAAATTGACTCCAAAATCCCGATTGTCGCGTTAACCGCAAACGTTATGTCAAACGACAAAGAGGCGTACATATTATCGGGAATGTGCGATTGTCTTCCAAAACCTTTTGTCGCGCATGATCTGTGGTCATGTCTGCTTAAACAGTTAAAACCTGTCAGCATGTTGAAAGTGAAAAAGCGCACGGATTTTATTGAAGAAGAAGAGCAGCGAATGGAACTTATTGAGGCTTTTGTGAAAAGCAATCAAAAAACCATTAACGAGATAAAAGAAGCCGTCAGCTCAGGCGATTTAAAGCTCGCGCACAGAATCGCGCATACGCTGAAAGGAGTCGCTGGCATAGTAGGCATGACTTCGCTTGTGGAAGCAGCTTTGGTTGTTGAACAATCCCTTTCTTCAGGTAAAACAGATATTTTAAATGAGCAGATAACAAAACTTGAAAGCGAACTGGATGCCGCTTTGGATGAACTCACGCCCATAATGAATAACTACAAAGGTTTTAGCAGGAACAAACAGGAGAACAAGTTTCTGGATGAAAAAAGCGTTTCCAAAATTCTAGACACACTGGATTCGCTCCTTGAATCCGACAATTTTGACTGTCTGAATTATGTTAATGATTTATACAGTATTCCGGGAATGGAAAAATTGGCTTCCCAGATTGACAGTTTAAAATTCAAACAGGCCCGAAAGACACTGGCCGCCATCAGAAATGATAATATTTCTGTATCCTAGAAAAGTGAACGGGGAATAAACATGGAAAACAAAAAAAAAATATTAATTATTGATGATGAGAAAATGAATATTATGGCGCTCGCGCATTTCCTGAGGCCGAAATACGATATCATTGTTGCAATAGACGGCGCTTCGGGACTTGAAGTAGCCCAAAAACAAATACCGGATATAATTTTACTTGATATTATCATGCCGCACATGAGCGGTTATGAGGTTATTCAAAAGTTCAAAGAATCAGAAGTCACAAGGAGTATTCCGGTTATTTTTATTTCCGGGTTAAACGATTCTGGAGATGAAGCAAAAGGCCTTGAGTTTGGCGCTGTAGATTATATTATTAAACCGTTTGACAAAACAGTTGTTAACACAAAAATAAAACTGCATTTAAAGATTTCAGCATATGAGCGCGCGATTGAAGATCTCTGTAAAATAATCGGAATCAGCGCTCCGGCTAATGATGAATTTGATTCAATAGATGAATTTATCAGCGGAATTAAGAATAAAATTTGATAATACATGACAGCTAACCGTATTGTTTAATATCAAATTGTTTAACTCTGCGCGTCATATCTACTGCATGGCCTGTCCGCAGATAGTAAAGCCATGCGCGGCATTCCTTTTTTTCAGGTAACGCAAAAAGTGACGAGACAGCCTGGTAATAACATGACATCTGCGCGGTATGCTCAGCGGGAGTTTCCCTTGAGTCTGTTTTAAAATCCACCACATGAATAAAATCACTGTCTTCAAAAAACAGATCGATTGTGCCGTTAATAAAAATTTCTTTTCCTGTAATATTTTTTATTATGCTCCTGAATGAGAATTCACTTTCGCGCAGTTTCGCGATACTCGCGATCTTTCCCAGGGGAGAACGGATAAACCGGCTTGCAAGTTCCCTGCCGGCTTTAAGCAGGGTTTCCGCCTCGCCGGGGGTTAGAAAACAGGCGATAATCGCCGGAATTACCGCGTCTTTGCCGTTCAGATGAGCTTCTACGCAGATATGCGCGATTGTTCCGAAACTGCCTGAATTGAATTTCTCACTATTATCTTCTCCCGATTGCGAGAAACGGCTTAACATGGAATCGACTTCTGCAAAGACATCTTCCGATTTTTCGCCTGAAAATTCCCGGTTGATGTAGGAGTTCCTTCCTGACGCTTCATTGTTTGTAGAGTCCTCATCTTTATTCCGCAATGATACAGGCGTTATGTGATTATCATATATTTGCGGAGTTATATTTTTTTCCGCTTTCTGGTAAAGCGGTTCAACTTTATTAAAATAACTGTTTAAACCTTTTTGATCATTGGAAAACAATGCGGACTTTTTTTCCTGGTTTTTTATTTGATCTTCCGTGTAAACAGGAATTGCGTCAAGGGTAAAAAAGGATGTTTCATCAATAAGACCGTCCTGGGAGATATGCGCGGCAATTGACGGCAGCAGTAAACCGAAAAATGTATCATTGTTTAATATTGAATCCCCTGTTATCGGATTATTGTTTGCGGCGCATTTATTTTCAATATAATTTTTTATTTTAAGCGGAAAATTATCAGTTTCTGTCTCTTCAAAGCCCAGGACGCCGGTTAAGTACAGTTCTCTTTCTGCTCTGGTCATGCCAACATACAGGAGCCGCCTTAGTTCCGCGGTTCTCTTCAGTTTGATTTCCGCTTCCGCCTGTTCACGGAAAAAATTATTGCGGATGTTCGGAATTGAATAACACTCAGGCGGCAGTGGAGGGCTAAGGACGACTCCGGCTTCGTCGGAAAGAAATATGCTCTCGCCCTTGTCCGCCTGGCTGTGTTTGCCGCAGCAGCAAAGAAAGACAACAGGAAATTCCAGCCCCTTGCTTTTATGAATTGTCAGCAGATGAACCGCGCTTGGCTTTTCAAGGGGGATTTCTACATCTGTAAGACGCCCGCCTGAATCCCTTAACCTGCGCATGGAGTCCGTAAAGGAAACAAGCCCTTTGTTATCCGTATCCGCTTTTACAGCAAGATGAAAAAGATAGTCGAATAATTCACGGTATACGCCTGTAGACAGGTTCCATTCTGTCTCATAACGGTAACCTTCTTTATACCATAAATCACTGATAAGGGAACTGATACTTTCACTTGCTGCTTTTTTACAGATTGATTTATATATTTTTTGTCCGTGCCTGTATTTTTCCAGATCAGTTTCTTCGAGATAAGGAACAGGCTCTTCGTTAAATGGTTCGGGATTTTCCGCTTCCTTAAAAACCGCCATACATGCTGCAGTTCCAGACAGTGAAAGACCGGCGAAAGGGGAGCGCAGCATTTCAGCATACGCCGCGCTGTCCAAAGGATGCGCCGCAAGGAAAAGCACTGACATGATGTCGTTTACAAGTCCGCCGTAGAAAAAATCGTTAATATCTTCGCAGATATATGGAACGCCAAGAAGCCTGAGGTGTTTTTCAAAAAGATACTGCGGGCTGCGGGCGCGGAACAGAATCGCTATATCCTTGGGTTGATATTTAAAATCTCCTGATTCAGTTCTTTCATTTAACAATTGTTTTATACGTTCCGCCGTGAAGCGTGCTTCATTTTCATCAGGAGACAGGCGGTTGTCTTCTTCATCGCTGTCTGTTGTTTTCTCAGATGATTTATTCAGTATAAAAATATATAATCCGCCGGGGCTGTCCTTTCCTGATTCAAGGGGAGTATAGGACGCTTCATAAAGCGGCAGAGGTTTTTCTGCAGACAGCGACGGCGCAAAGACGGAAGGTTTTACTGACACAGGTTCTTTTCCATGGGGATCAAAAACGCTGCCGCCGAAGATGGCGTTAAACGCTCCTATCAGCGCGGGCGAGGAGCGGTAGTTGATTTTCAATGACAGGCCCGCGCTGTCAAGCTCATCATTTAATTTTCTGAAGACCGAAACATCCGCGCCCCTGAAAAGATAAATTGACTGTTTTTCATCCCCGACAAAAAAAAGTTTGCCTTTCGACAAATCCTGCGCTGAAGGAATTCCCCTGTTGAATATTTGCGGCTTTTCGGCAAGCAGGAATAAAATATCCTTCTGCAGTTCATTGTTATCCTGAAACTCATCGATCATAATCGCTTTAAAAGCTTCTTTTTCACCCTGCCTAATATCTTCCTGTTCAAGAAGAATTGTTCTGGAAAGGCGCGCGATATCATGAAAAGTTAAAACTCCTTCCGCCCGTTTTCTGTTTAAATAACGCTCCTGTAACTGCGGCATGACAGACATAATGGAATATATAAAACCTGCCTGCAAACATGATACTGAAAGCGATGAAAATCTGGCGAAGAGCGCGCGAAGCAAAAATATTCTTTCCTTGACAGGATTGCCGTCTTTCGGCCTTTTGCCTTTGGTTAATTTCAGGGAATTTATATCTGATAAAAAAATCAATAGTTTTACTATGGTTTTTTGCAGAGGATGATATTCCGCTTTTTCAATGCAGTCTTCAGGAGATTCATTCAGAATAAAATTGAAATATTTTTTTATATCATCAGATTCAGGTATTATTATTTCTCCTTTTTTAAATTTATCCATAAACGGAACAATGTCCGGAAACATATTTATATCATCGAAAGCGTGTTCTGCGGTTTCATTAAAAATTGTTTTAATATTACCGCACTGTTTTTTCCATTCAGCGCATAATAAGTCAAATTGCTTTTTCACACCGGTGATAAAGTCCAAAGGCCTGTCAATGTGACAGTAATTGAACAGAATTTCTGCGAAAATGCTTCGGACAATATCATTGGGACGGTTATCTGAATAAAGCGTTTCAACCGCGGGATGATGGCGGAAGGTGATTAAAAACGGAAGCGATTCTTCCAGCGCCAGATTGTAACAAAAATCCTGATCAATTTTAAAATCGGGGTTTATACCGTAACGGGGAGCGCATTGCCTGACAATTGAAGCGCTGTAGGAATCAAGTGTCTGGATTCTCGCATGAATAAAATCATCCAAAGCCCTGCGCGCCCTTTCTGAACGGAGACCGTTTTTTTCTTCGGCAATTTCTGATAAAAGCAAAAAAATGCGCTTATACATTTGGGCGGCCGCTTTCTTTGTAAATGTCAGCGTTAGTATTTCTTCAATTTTGTAATTTTTCTCTGTGAGCAGCCAGGCAAACCTGCTTGCAAGCACCATGGTTTTCCCCGATCCTGCGCCGGCTGCGACAACGGCATTATCAATATAGAACGCGGCTTTTTTTTGTTCTTCATTAAGCTGCAGGTGTTTTTCTAATATTTGCATTTTTACTTCCCCTGAATATTTTCCGGTAAAAAATATTTTTCACAGCTAATTGTATAGGCTGTACGGCATATCCGGCTGAATTTACAGCTAACGCATTTGTTATATCCTGTTTCAAATACTGTAAAATTACCCGTATTGATTTCATTGGCGAATTGCCTCGTTTTTATGCTGAATTCCTCAAATATTCTGTTATAAGCTGCGCTGTTTCGCGAAATACGTTTGTCTTCATTTTTGGGAATTATTGCGTTTGTTTTTATATCATTAACTTCACCGATAATTACTTCAGGATATAATTTAAGGATGCTGTAAAAAAGCGCGGTATGCACCTGTGCTTTATTATTTTCTTCAGTGAGGATTGTATACATTGGAATCTGGAAGTTGGCAAGCCCGTTTTTTCCTTCCGCTGTACAGTCATCACGCTCAGGCGTCCATTTTAATTTAAAATCCGCTATTATAAGTTTTCCGGTATTTTTTCCGGAGAGTTCATCTGATGTTTTATCCGGTTCTTCAAGAATAAAATCTATTTTTCCGTTCAGAAAATAATTATCACGTTTCACCTGATATGGAATTTCACAGCCGAATACATAATGTCCTGCGAACAGCGACAGAAAATGAGCGAGGAATTTTTCAAGGGAAAACAGAAAATGTTTTTTGCCCGCGAACAATAAACGGGATGTAAGAGCGCTCATCTGCGCGTGATTTATAATGTGAGTTTTATTTTCTTCTCCTTCTGTCTGAAGTGAAGGAAAAGCGCTAAATATTTTATTTACGCAGTCTTTCAGGATTTCCCTGTAACTTGCTGGGAGAACAGGCTCGTGATCGGAGTAATCCGGTTTAATTAACACTTTTTTTGTTTTTTTTATTTCTGTAAAAAATAAATTTAATACCGCGTGATATACCATGCCTTCTACATTTTCCGCCATTAAATTCACTTCAATCTGAACATTTTCTAGGGAAAGGACGCGGTTAAACAGCCATTTTAAAGAACACTGAAAATACGGCTCCATCGCGGAAGCGGAAACTCCGGGTAAACCCGGGTATGCGTCATTATACATATATTTCTTTTGTATAAGGTCAAGCAAAACATTATCTGTCTTCCATTTGCCGCCTGAGCTTTCAGGATATTTGCGGCGTTTCTTCCACTCTTCAAAACCGTCTTTCTGATTTTCATGAAGCGTTATGGGAAATGCGTTATCTGAAGTGGAAAACAGCGGGTTAAATAAATATTCATTTTTATAATAATCAACGGAAAATTTTTCGCGTAATTGAGGATTTGCCGCGCAGCGTTCCTGCGGCGATCCCTGCGCGTCAATTTTTGAATGTGGGATTGTATACCCCGAAAAACTCTGTTCACAGCAGAAGAAGGCTGCGTTTTTGATAGAATTGATTCTGTGTAAATTTATAAATGCGAAAGAAGCGTCTTCGTCTGACACTCCAAGTTTTTCCCTTTTTTTACGGGATAGAAAATCCAGCCTGGAATAAACAATTGATAAGGCATCATGTCCGGCTCCTAGAATTATATGACAGTCAAAAGGAGCGGATGCCGCGGTTTTATAGGGTAGAATGTTAACGCCGCATGATTTCTGCTGCGCAAGATAATTTGTTTCGCTTAAATATTGCGTAAAAAATAAAAACGAGTCCAAAAAAGAAGCGCCTGAAGATTTGTCAAAAACCGCTTCAGGAAAGTTTTTCTCTATTTCTGTTAAGTATATTAGTTCCGATATGCAGCGCGATAGGATTAAATCTGTTTCTTCCGTACATTCTTCCATGTTAAAAAAACACTGGCGGAAAATAAAATACTGTTTACGCACTTGGGAAAATGAAGATGCGTACCTTAGATCATATAAATGCCGCTTCAGGTTAATAAAAAATGTTTTAGCTGCGGGATCAATCCATTTATAGGGCTGGTTAAAAGCGTCTTCCCAGACATTTACATTTATTAACTGTTCTTTTCCGTCACTGATGCTTTTTTCGGTCCATGAACTGATGCAATTATTGTTAATTCCGAATTCAACAAGATTATGAATGGACGCTGTATCCTTCCATGGCAGATTTCTGTTCATGATTAGCGAAGTGAGGGCTGAAAAAGCAAAACCGCGTGAGGTGCAATCAACTACAGCGCTGAAAAACTGTCCCGCAGGATAATCTGCGAGAGGCTTACTGCTGCGCTTAACATGGGGAATATTTCTGTTGGTAAATTCCCTTATGACATAAGGTTCATAATTTTCAGAATAAGGAATGCAGACAGCGATTGAATCCCAGCTTATTCCTGATTTTTCATGCAAAGCGCGTATATAAAGCGCGGCTTCGGTTATTTCACTGCGTGAATTGGTATAATAAAAAGTATCACCCGGATTTGCTTCTGCATTTAAAGAGCTGATAATTTTTACATGAGCGCTGGAAGCGAGCAGTTCCCTATACTCGCTGTAATCTGACAAAGACTCAGGAAAAAAGACAAAACATTCCAGTCCCTCATCATTGAAAGGCGGCGTTTCCCAGGCAGGCTCAAAAAGCCTGTGCTTTTCAAGAAATTGCGCATAACGTCGCGCCATCAGAAAAAGATCCCTGTCGTCATCATCCATTTCAAGCGCCGCATCTTCAGCATTTGGCAATAAAATACTGTCTATTTTCATGCCTGTAGTTTTATTGAACCATATTCCAAGCTGAGGCAAAAGTCCTGTAAGCCACGGCGCGAACCTGTCAGCCTGCTGCGCCCACTGTGGCCTGATGAGTGAAACAAAAAAGGGCGCTTTACCCTGTCCGGCTTCCTGCGCGTTCTCTTTAATAAGGGCGCTTATAAAAACTTTTCTAAGAACAGAAGGTATGCTTTTTTTATTTAAAACTTTTGATTTTATTGAATTCTGTTTAAAAACATCCCAAGCGATAAATTTTTTCATCGCTATTGTACCGCCGCGCAGACGCAACAGATGATCCGCCCATCGTGAGGCCGCAACATCTGTGGGAAAGATAAAGCATGAATTGGGAGCGTCAATATTTTCGAGTAGGACGGATTCAACAGAATTCATGTTTTATGCAGTATGGAGGAATAATTTAGGTTTGTCTAGGGAATTGGAGATTAAAAGTGCGTGGATTGAATCATAACGAAATTATACATGAGAAAATCGAAAAGTGTCACACTCCGAGTAAGAACATGGTATGTAAGAGCTAAAAAGAATATTCCAGATTTTTTTTGCGGTTAAAAAAGATTCATTATTGAGGCTGTTCCAAAACTTCAGTTTTTAGAACAATCTCTATTATCTAGCAAAAAGATATATAACACCGCTTGTAGGTTGTCCTTATCAATATTGTCCTGCTTTAAATTACTTAATTGTGTTATTAATGGACGAGTGTCATAAATTTGGATTATAAACCAAACTTGGATAATTCTAAATAAAAAAAAGGAGGGCGTACCCTCCTTTCTCCACGCTATACAGCGTCATTTTGTGACACAACCCTTACGGGAGGTCTTGTTAACATACCGACCAATTATCTTAATAAACTGTAGAAACATTCTACCATAATGATATAATGTTTGTAAAGCAGAAAAGTGAAAAAAATACAATTTTAATAAAGAGGAGGTTGTTATGTGGCGTTTAGCGCTTGATCTAGGCACAAATTCAATAGGTTGGACCGCTTTAGAGCTGGATAATGAAACCAAACCAACTAAAATCCTTGACATGGGAGTGCGAATTTTTTCTGATGGCAGGGAAGCTAAAACCGGTACACCTCTTAATGAAGCAAGGCGAAATGCACGGCAAATGCGCCGTCAGCGGGACAGAAAAATCAGACGAAAAAACGCAATGCTCAACTTTCTTGTTAATAATAAACTTATACCTAAAGAAAGAGAAGAACAACATTTTATTACGCAACTTGATCCATACATACTCCGCTCGAATGCTCTGGAAAGGAAATTAAAGCCTTTTGAACTGGGCAGAATAATGATGCAATTTTCTGTACGCCGCGGTTTTAAATCAGGGCGTAAAGATCAACAGGCGGAAAGCAATGCAGAAAAAGAAGGAATGCTGGGAGGAATAGAAGCTCTTAAAACAGAGTTACAAGGGCTTACTCTTGGGCGATGGCTTTGTAATCAACGAGAGGCGGGTAATTCCGTGCGGTTTAAGGCTAGAACAGAAAAGACAAAAATCATTTATACTTTTTATCCTTCCAGAGAAATGTACGAAAATGAATTCGCTGAAATAAAAAAGAAACAGGAAAAATATTATAAGGATATTAATTGGGAACGACTTCATTGGTTAATATTCTTCCAGCGTCCGCTTAAGCGGCCGGAACGAGGACGATGTCAATTTTATACCAATGAAGACCGCGGCTACAAAGCTTTTCCTTCGGCTCATCGTTTTAGAATATTACAGGATATTACTAATCTAAGATATTACAATGATGAAAACAAAGAAGAACAAATCCCTTCAGAATTGAAACTAAAGTTATTTGAAACTTTGAATACTCAAAAATCAATTTCCTTTGATCGGATAAGAAAATTATTTGGTGAAAACTACACAGGTTCATTTAATCTTGAAGACAATAAAAGGGACAAACTTAAAGGCAATGAAACATCGGTTGAATTTCGTAAACCTGAATACTTCGGTAATATATGGGATGATCAGGATATAAAGAAACAAGATGAGATTATTGAAAAACTGATGATTGAAGATGATGAAAGTGTAATTTTTAATTTTTTGAAACCCTTTGGACTTACTCACGAACAGATACAAAAGATTTCCGGTTATAATATTCCTGTAGGAACAACAATGCTTTCATCACGTTTTATGATTGATTGTTCTGAAGTGATGAAAAAAGAATGGATGCAATATTCTGAAGCAGTTAAACACATGGGTTTACATCATTCAAAGAAAGAACAAAAAGAAGTACAACGCTCCCTTCCTTATTATGGGGAGGTTCTTGTCGGGCAAGT
>WQSN01000018.1 GCA_009787835.1 Treponema sp. | reverse complement strand
GATGTACAGGAAATTAAAGAATTAATCCCCAGTAATGATTTTGGCGGTATGGTTTCCCAAACAACATATAAGTATACAGCAACAGCATTGGCGATAAAATATACAGAGGCGATAATAAATACTGACGGGATAACGCATTCCCAAGTATCCGGTAATAGCAATATGCTTATTCCATTGATACCTGAAATCACGCCTGAAACACAGAAAAAATCGCAATCACCGCAAGCAAGGATGATGTACCTCGGCGGTTTTATAAGCTTAGGCGGTGCTAGTTGGAATGAAGAATATAACAATTTTGGTAACATCGTTTCCAGATCGAACGGTTCCCCTTTAGTATCAGGAGGAGTAGTATTTAATTTTGTCCCGCTTAGATTTGCACTCTCAAACATATTCGCATTCAAGTTGGGATTGGAAACAATGTTAGGCATAACGTATGAATTTGATGGAGGGGGAATATATCCAATAATACCTATTCAAGCAACAGTTGGTGCGGATATTGGTCCGGTAGGATTTTCGGTTAATGCGGGTTATGCTATACTCATGGGTCTCGCCTGGGGTGCAACCCTCGATGTTAACTTGGGGTCCGGGAAACTTTTCTTGCAATATCTTGCTGTACCTTCTGTAAATCCCGATACGACAGGAATAGATGGCGTTACAGTGAATAAAGCCGCTGTCGGTTATAAATTCGGATTGGGAAAGTAATATAAAAACATATATACAAAAAGCTCAAGGTTTAGCTTAAACTTTACACTTCCAGTATTAACAATGTCTTTGGGTCAAGGCGCATTTCATTCGATTTGGATATTGGCGAATTCCTGTCCTTTGAAATGGAAAGTTTAATATAATCCGTCCTGGGATGCAGAATTATAACAACGTCAATTAGATCAATAAAACCGCTGAGCAAAACCGGAATGTTATCTTTATCGTACTGCTGCGAGGCGGCGTCATTTACAGAACAACTGTACCACACCGACACGCCCATCTCTGTCGCGAAATTTTTAACATTGGCCATGCTGTCTTTGTCTGTGCGCGAAAAATCAAAACCGTCAATAATGATTGAGTCGGCCTTGAAACCGCCGTCTATAATCATTGCGCGCAGACTTTTCAGGATTTGTTCTTTTGTTACTCCGTCCTGATTAAAGTTCATCAGTACACGGTGCTTAACCATATTGTCTTTAATTTCCGCGGCGTTCTCAAGATTTTTCCTGGCAGTCAGTTCTGTAAATATGTCCTCATACCACGACGGCACATAATGTTTGTGCTGCGTAAAAGAAACATGAATAACTTTTTTACCCTGCAGAAGCTTATCCATGGCAAGCTGCACAAGAACCGATGTTTTTCCAACACCGTTAGGTGAAGCGATAACGCCGGTTTCGCCTGGTTTCAGTCCGCCGTGTATGGATTGCTCAAAAACCCTGATGGGACTTCTTGATATTAATTCGCTTAATAACATATCATTTCTCCTTTCTCTTTTTATCAGCGGAATTTGCGTCTTTGATCAATTCTTCCGACACGCTCTGGGGAACCTTGCTGTATTTTTCAAATTCCATCGTAAACTCCGCCTTGCCCTGGGTGAGCGAACGCAGCGCCGTTGAGTAACCGAACATTTCACTTAACGGAACTTCCGCTTCCACACGGGAGAAATGACCATCCTCGACGGATGATAAAATTATACCGCGCCTTTGATTAATGGAACCGAAAATATTTCCCTGGAACTCAGTAGGGCCTTCCACCGATACTTTCATGATTGGTTCCAGAATGCAAGGTTTGGCTTTACTGTACGCTTCGCGGAAAGCGCCGATTGCCGCCGACTGGAAGGCAATGTCAGATGAGTCTACAGGATGGCTCTGTCCGTCATTGATTACGCAGCGTATGTTGACGATTGGAAAACCTATCAAACTGCCTTTTTTTACAGCTTCTTTAAAGCCTTTATCGCAGCTTGGCACATATTCGGTGGGAATTGAACCGCCTTTTATCAAATCGACAAAATCATAGTCGCCGTCCGCAAACGGCTCCATGTAACCAGCGACGCGTCCGTATTGGCCTGCGCCGCCTGTTTGTTTTCTGTGGGTATAGTTGAACTCCGCTTTTTGAGTGATTGCTTCACGGTAGGCGACTTGCGGCATACCGGTTTCTACTTCGCATTTGTATTCGCGGCGCATCCGCTCGATATACACTTCAAGGTGAAGCTCGCCCATACCTTTAATTATGCACTGGTTTGATTCCGGATCGACATAAGTCTGAAAAGTCGGATCTTCCTTTGTAAAACGGTTCAATGCCTTCGCCATCTGATCGGCGCTTTTTTTATCTTTTGGAGTTATCGCAAGCGAAATAACCGGAGATGGAACAAACATCGAAGTCATGGCGTAATTCAAACCGCCGCCGCAGAAAGTGTCCCCGCTTGCGCAGTCAATCCCGAAAAGGGCGACAATGTCGCCAGGTGATCCTTCGCTTATATCTTCCATGCTGTCCGCGTGCATTCGTACCAGACGTCCGACTTTAAATTTCTTTCGCGAGCGGGTATTTACCAGTTCCTCGCCCTTTTTAATTTTTCCCTGATATACCCGCACATAAGTAATCTGCCCATACTGGCCGTCTTCAAGTTTGAAACCAAGAGCGACAGTGGGACTTTTTTCATCGGCGGAAAGCTCGATTTTTTCTTCGTCTTTGTCCAGATTAAGAGCGTAATTTTTCACTTCGGCGGGATTGGGAAGAAAATGAGTTACACCGTCAAGCAATGGCTGAATGCCCTTAAATTTATAGGCGGAACCAAGCATGACAGGCACAAATTGCTCGGCGAGAGTGCCTTTGCGGATAGCCGTGTAAATAACATCTTCGCTTATCGTCTCTCCGCTTAGGAATTTTTCCGCAAGCTCATCCGAAAACATTGACACCGCGTCCAGTAATTCTTCACGGTACTTAACCGCGTCGTCTTTTAAATGAGCTGGAATTTCCGCATGGCGGAGGGTTTCACCCTGAGCGCCGTCAAAATATACGGCTTTCATGGTAACAAGATCGACAATGCCTTCATGTTTATCTTCAAGCCCGATTGGAATTTGTATCATTACCGCGTTCAAGCCCAGTTTTTCACGCAACTGTATCCTTACTTTGAAAGGATTGGCGCCTGTACGGTCGCATTTGTTTACAAAAGCGATACGCGGGACATTATAGCGTTTAAGCTGACGGTCTACGGTGATGGATTGGGACTGTACCCCGCCAACCGCGCAAAGAACCAAAACAGCCCCGTCCAGCACCCGCAGGGAACGCTCAACTTCAATGGTAAAATCAACATGTCCTGGTGTGTCAATCAGATTGATGGTATAATCTTTCCAGTTTACCTGTGTCGCGGCGGACTGTATCGTAATACCCCGTTCCCTTTCAAGTTCCATATGATCCATTGTCGCTCCCACTCCGTCCTTTCCCCGGACTTCGTGAATAGCGTGAATTTTCTTACTGTAAAACAGAATACGTTCTGATAGTGTGGTTTTTCCGGAATCGATGTGCGCGCTGATGCCGATATTCCGCATTCTGTCTGTATCAATGCTCATGTTAAATACTCCTCAATATTTAAGTTTTTAAAAAACTTTTATATGTACAAATTTCATCTTAATGTCAAAATATAACAACATTTACCAAGCGATGCAAGTATTTTGTTTAAAACCAAGGTTTTTTGGTAATAAATCAAAATATTAACATGTTTTTTCCACTGGTTATCCACAAGACAAAATTTGAAAAAAATTGTGGTTATAAATCAGACGATTGGTTATTATTAGTAAATTTTACCTGCAACTCCAATAAATAAATTACGTAAATCCTTATGTAGTAAGGATTTAGCACATCCTGTTAGCCGAAATATTTAAAAGAAAAAATATTAAAGTATAAAAATATATACACCAGTTAATTTATTAAGGCAATATTCACAAGTTATCCACAATCGGCGGCAGGAAATACTGGTTAAAAACATTAAAATATTAATACGGTGTAATTTTAGCGGTTTATTTTTCCGGCAGCGCTTTCATCTTTTCTTTAAGCTCCAGGAGCATAGCATCCGCCGTGACATCAGATTTTTCCAGCGCTTTAAACTGTCTTTCCAGATCGTTATTGTTGGTAAAATCTTCCAGTTCCTTAGACGCGTCTGCCATGGCCTCCATTTGATCAACTTTTGCCGCCATTCTGTCGAACGCTTCAAAGGCGCTCTTGTTACCAGATACAGTGGAGATAGTATTTTGAATCTTCTGCTGGGCTTCAGCGCGTTTAGCACGGGCAACAAGAAGGTTTTTCTTGCGCTGAGCTTCTTCAATCTTATTTTGAAGCTCCCGCAGGCTTTCTTTAAGTGATTCTACCGATGTTTTCTGGGCTTCCCACTGTTTTTGATATTCAGCAGCCGCGTTATCGTACTCCTGCTTGCGCAACAGGGCCTCTTTAGCCAAGTCATCCTTTCCATTGTTAACAGCCAGCATCGCTTTACGTTCCCATTCCTTGGACTGGGCATACTGGCTATCTTTTTCCCGTTCCAGCTTTTTTTCATCAGCAATTGCCATTGCGACTGCTTTCTTGGACTCAATTAACTGTTCATTCATCTCTATAATGAGTTGATTTAACATTTTTTCCGGTTTTTCAGCCTTGCCAATCAAATCATTTACATTTGAGGCTATCAGTGTCCTTAATCTTGAAAAAATACCCATATCAGGCTCCCCCGTTTTCCGCGTTCATACCGGCCGATTTTTCTCTATATTTTGAAAGAACTGGATAATGCTGGGTTAAAGCCAGTCCAAAGGAGTCTAAAGATGCCCTGAAATTATCATAATCCATGTTGTTATACTGCAAAGTATCAATTAAAACGATTTTTTGGTTAGCACTGTCAAGCGCGTAAGCGCCGTGTATTACATCTGAAGCATTTAACTCAAGAAGCTTGGTAAAAAGTTCCAGAACATTGGTCTTTGGAACGTCCATTATTTCCGCTCTGATAATTACCAAAGGATCCGCCTGCATAACCGCAACTCCCTGCAATGAGCGCGTTTCGTCGTCCAGTAGCCAAAGATTTAAATCAATCTGATGATAAGTAATCATCAAATCAATCAGATATTGTTCGATTTTACTGTCTGCCATACTATTCCCTATACCTCATTTCGTTTCGTATGAAAAAATAAATTATTCCCAATAATATAAATTTTTTAAAATATTGTCAATTGAAAAAACCGGTTTGAAAGATATTTTATGATTATGAAGCCTAAAAATCTCAGCCAAATTGAACCACCACTTGATTATTTCTTCTCAATGCTCTATTCTGAAGACCTGAATAATTTTAAGACCTTTGGTTTGCGATAGTAAACCTTGTATATAGGAGAAGAAACCATGAAACGGACTTATCAACCCAGCAAAGTAAAACGAAACCGTAAATTTGGGTTTCGCGCCCGCATGAAAACGCGGGGCGGAAGGCTGGTATTGAAGCGCCGCAGGGCGAAAGGTCGGCTTAAGCTGACTATTTCTGACGAGAAAAAACCTTATTAAGAGTGAGAATGCCCCCTTGAATGGGGAAAAAGGAATGACCGCTGCCATGCAAAGCAGCTCGCGAATGAGCTGTTTGCAAATGAGTCAGGCTAAAACGCCGGTTTCCCGGTCAAATTTTCGCTTTAGGCGGGAGGAACATTTAAAGAGAAGAAACGAGATTCGTGAAGTTTTTGGCAAAGGCAAACAATACAATTATAGCGGAGTAAAACTTTTTGTTTTAAAAAATGATTTACCCTATAACAGAATTTGTTTTACTTTTTCCAGAGTTTTCAAAAAGAATCAGGCTTCTGAATGGAATGCAGTCGCCAGAAACCGCGCGAGGCGTCTTGGTCGTGAAGCTTACAGGCTGCTTCGCCCATGCCTATCCGGACGGGAATCTTCGTCCGGCGAACCTTCGGTTCGGGAATACGGCTGTCATGATATGATCCTGCTGGTTTATCCGGAATCAGAGTTGAAAAAAAACATGGCTCTTTCTGACAGATTGGAACAGATTGAATTTCTATTTTCCAGGGCCGGTTTATTGGGATGAAAAATATAGCGCTGTTATTTATCAGGTTTTATCAAAATGCGATATCTGTGCATTTTCCGCCCGCGTGCAGGTATTATCCTACTTGTTCGTCCTATGCTTTTGAGGCGGTAAATAAATACGGCGTCCTGCACGGTTGTTTCATGGCTTTAAAACGGATTTTTCGCTGCCACCCGTTTCATGCAGGCGGATATGATCCGGTTCCATAATTGATATGCCCGGGAATTTGTTTAGTTTTTTGTTTAAGGAAGTGAAATGGAAAAGAATACAATTTTAGCTGTAGTGCTCTCTACTCTTGTACTGATTGTTTTTTATGTTATACAGGGAATATTATATCCGGCGCAAAACCCCGCTGTTGTTCAGGCTCCGGTAACTCCGGTAGTGACAGATAATGAATATTTCAGAGAAACTCCGCCGCCAACTGTGGAAACTATACAGGCTCCTGTTCAGCCTTCTTCTCCTGTTACATCTCCTGCAAACGCACCGGTAGACACAGGTCCGCTGACAGAACAGCAAATAACAATCCGTACAGAATCGATAACCGCAATTCTTACCAATGCTGGCGGCAATATGATTTCCTGGACACTGAACGATCATTTTGATAAACACGACAATGTCAACATGATTCTATCAGGCACAAATAAGGCGCAGGCTTTTTCAATAGCCTTCGGCGGTCTTGACGCGCAGCCGGTTACTTCATACTTCCATGTAAACCGGCTGACAGACTATATTGTGGAATTTTACCGGGATTTTGCAGTTCCATCTGCGTCGTCTTCATCCAGTACAGACGGCGTGTTCCGGTTGACTAAACGGTACGAGTTTAAACCAAGGGATTATATGTTTGAAATGACAGTTACCCTTGACGGCGGATATTCGGTTCCGGGTTTTAATTTTAACGGCAGTGCTTATACACTCGCTTTTGGCCCGCAGATTGGTCCCAGATTTGAAAAACTCGATCATTATGATTACAGACAGTACGCCACATATACAAACGGCAAATCAAAAAACGCGAAAGTTAATGATTTAATTGATACTAATCCGGCATGGGCGGCAATTTCGGGCAAGTACTTTTCCATTATCGCGATTCCCTATATCGCGCCGCCATACAGTATTAATTTTTCAGAAAAAGCTGAACCTGGAATTGTCTCCGCTTCAAGGATGAATATAATCCGCCCTGCCGTAAATACTTCAAGAGTTTCGGATACTTACCGTTTTTATCTGGGTCCGAAATCCCAGGATGCTCTTTCGATTTATAACACCGGCAGGAATGAATTTAACCTGATAGATCCAAATCTGGTAGAAGCCGCAAGCTCACGCGGAATACTGGCTCCCCTGGAAAAAATACTAAAATGGTTTCTCCTTTTATTTTACAAAATTGTTCCCAATTACGGCGTAGCGATTATAATGCTCACCTTGTTTATAAAAATTTTATTCTTCCCATTAACAAAAAAGGGTTCCGAAGCCACTTTGCGTATGCAGGCTCTTGGTCCGAAAATTAAAGAATTGCAGGATAAATATAAAAGTAATCCGCAAAAATTAAACGCGGAGATGGCGAATTTTTATAAACAGGAAGGGTACAACCCGCTCTCAGGATGCCTGCCAATGCTGCTGCAGATTCCGATATTTATTGCCATGTACGGCCTCTTTAACAATCATTTTGATCTGCGCGGCGCTACATTTATCCCGGGCTGGATACCGGATCTTTCAGTGCCGGAAGCGGTTTGGAATTTCCCGGGAAATTTCAGATTACCATTACTGGGATGGTCAGCGTTAAGGCTCCTGCCGTTCATCTATGTTGGTTCCCAGCTTCTTTACGGTAAGGTTACCCAGATGCCCGGTCAGCAGTCAAATACACAGATGAAAATGATGATGTATGTTATGCCAATAGTATTTTTCTTTATACTTTATGATGTACCGTCCGGCTTGCTGATATACTGGATTTTCTCCAATATCCTGACAATGGTACAGCAGGTGATAATTAATAAATATGTTATGGCAAAGCGCGCGAAGGAACCGCCTCCTGCGCCCACAGTAATTGCCCCGGCAAAAAAGAAGAAAAAATCGTAAGGAGATTTTTATGGTATATGAATTTGAAGGCCGCACCGAAAAAGAAGCTATCGACAAAGCGGCTGAAGAACTTGGTCTTGAAAAGGATGATTTTGATGTTGAGATTCTTGAAACACAAAAACAAGGGCTGTTCAAGAAAGGTTTTGTCAGGATAAAGGTTCATACGGGAAATTCCGCCTCTTATGAAGCTGATGCTTATGACACGGGAGATCATGAAGGAAACCGGAGAAATACTGTCAGTAAAGCGGTATTCGGCGAACCTGAACCGCAAAATGATTTAGAAAGAAAAATAACGGAATTTACCGCAAATCTTATCAAACACATGGGTTATCCGGGCAAGGTTTCGATTCTGTTCAGAGATAAACATAAATTGGGATTAAAAATCGATTCCGAACACTCATCAATCTTAATAGGGAAAAAAGGGAAAAATCTGGACGCCCTGCAACTTCTGATAAACATTTTCGCAGGCAGACTTGGCAGGGAAGATTTAAGAATTATTCTTGATACCGAAAATTACCGTATCCGCCGCGAAGAGACGCTTGTCCGCCTTGCGTATAATGTCGCGGAGAAAGTGCGTGAAAACCGCGGATCAATACTGCTTGAGCCGATGAATCCATTTGACAGGTGGCTAATTCATACAACACTGAATGATATTAACGATGTTGAAACAAAGAGCGAAGGAGAGGGCTTATATAAACAGGTGCGGGTTTATTACCGCGGATTAAAGTAGATGGCGCGCAGGGCAGCTTTTTTATTTTTTATTATCTTCGCGATTCGTGTTCCGTTCGTTTTTTCAGCATCGCTTGATGGGCTGGTAGACCCTGCTTACGCGGCGCAGTTGCGTTCAGGCGCTTCTGTCAGTGAAACGCAGCTTAGAAATCCCATTTTAAAATTATTGCCAAAACATGATGAACTGCGTCAGTTTGTAACAGGAGCGATATCTTCGCTTGATCCAAATTTGGCTGTCGAGACATTGTATCTGTATAAAAAACCTGCCTCTTCAAATTACTGGAACAACGCCCAGCGTTCTGACTTGTTCAACCAAACGCTCGCCATAAGCACATTAACAGGGATTCAATATTTTTCGGCAACCCGCAATACTATGCGCACCTTTTATGAAACATCGGGCGTTATAGACGGGCCCCAGACAAAAAAACCGCTTCCCGATCCTGTTTATCCACAACCGCCAGGATCGCTTACCCTTTACGCAAGACAGAAAGATTTAACCTTTGGCGACAATATTTACCGCTACGATTTTAAACTGGTACAGGACGCTTTCTTTTTTTCCCAGGAAAATGAAACAGCATTGAGTTATGGGATTATTCCTGCTGTTGGAAAGAACAGATTAAGGTCGGTTTTTACGGTAATTGACTGCGGCGATTCCCTGCTGATTTACGCCGTTTCCATAGCAAAAACGGCTGCTTTACCAGGCATGGGAGACCGGATAAGCAATTCATTTGGTAACCGGGCAGAAGCTGTATTTAAATGGTTTACAGCCAAGGCCGATAAGGTATTTTAAGAAAGGCTATTCATGATCATTTCTTCAGGCAAACTCACAAATCTGCATTTATTTTCATTTAGGTCTTTTTCATTTTTAATATATAGTGTATAATATCAGGAGATTGTAGGAATTGCTGAAATTCAATCTAATTTTTAATGTCAAGGATGGAAAAAAATGAGGTTACTAACCAGATCTGATTTTGACGGCCTGGCTTGCGGAGCGCTTTTGGTATATTTAGGCTTAATAGATGATTGGAAATTTGTGCACCCCAAGGATATTCAGGACGGATTGGTAGAAGCAACAGATAACGATATACTGGCCAATATTCCCTATATTAAAGGCTGTAAAATTTGGTTTGACCATCATTCAAGCGAAACCGAGCGTTTAGGCAAAGACATATTTTTTGAAGGCGTATCAAAACACGCTCCAAGCTGCGCAAGGGTTGTTTATGAATATTACGGAGGCGACGCGAAATTAAGCAGATTTTCAGAAATGATCCATTATGTTGATAAAGTAGATTCAGGCAATCTTACCGCAGGTGAGATTCTTCATCCGGGCGGATGGGTGCTTTTGGGTTTTATCATGGACCCGCGTACCGGCCTTGGCCGCTTCAGGAATTTTTCAATCAGCAATTACGAACTGATGAAGGATCTGGCAAAACTCTGCGCGGAAAAATCCATTGAAGATATATTAGCTTTACCAGATATCAAAGAACGGCTTAATTTATATTTTCAGCAGACTGAGTTATTTAAAGAAATGATTTTAAAACACGCCAAACCAAGCAAAAACGCCCTGGTGGTGGATCTTCGCGGAGTAGAGACAATTTACGCCGGAAACCGGTTTTACATTTACACGCTTTTTCCGGAGCAAAACATTTCCATCTGGATTATAGACGGTCGTAACAAAACCAATGTCGCCATAACTGTCGGGTACAGCATAATAAACCGTTCCGCTACCGCGGATGTCGGCTCATTATTGCTTTCTTACGGCGGCGGCGGTCATCGCCAGGTTGGAACCTGTCAGGTCTCCACCGATGAAGCGGACAAGATCATTGCAGAAATAATAGAAAAGCTTGATTAAATTAAATCTAAGGCTCTACTCTACTGTAAATATTTTATTACCCAGCATTCCTGCCAGATTGAAGCAATCGGCGCGCGTAGTTGCACGTAACGGTAAGGAATACTGCAGTTTGTTGAGTGTACCGGTATTATCCGTAAGCTCGGTAACCGCCGTATAACCGTTTGCTTTTGATCCGTCAATTTTTATATTTAACATATATCTGACTGTACCTGACGCTTTTTTAAATCCCGCCCGGGCAAGGCCTCTTTCAAGATGTTTTTTGGGATTTACCGCCATTGATACCGGTGTCTCTTCATAAAAAACTATATTAATCTGTACCGGCAGTTTTATTCCTTTCTGGCGCAGCGCGCCGCGATTGAGAGCAAAAAGTTCTTCCGCAGCAATATCAGGATTCCAGCCGCTCTGGCTGAAAATTTTTCTATTTTTGGATTTGGCAAGCTCACTGTAACACAGAGCAATGAGTTCACTCTCCCAGACAGGATCGAATCCGTACAGGGCTTTTTCCGTAAGATATTCGCTGCCCATTAATGTTCCTTCTTTATAATTATAAGAAGGAATCGCGGCGGGAATAAGAACGGTTTCAAACGCGCGCGCCATGTTCAGGTAAGCGAGAGATCGTCGCGGATAAGCCTTAAAAGCATTGCCGTATTGAATATAAGAATCAAGGTGCGGCATGTCTTCGCTGATTGTTTTTCCAGGCCTCCCTGAAGCCTGCGAGCCGCCGGTATAGGCGTTCGCGGCTGCAAGGCAGTATTTCCGGTATAATCTTAAATTAACTTCATATTTTAATTTATACATTATTGTTTTAAACAGCGAACGAATTTTATCATACAGTTTTGTCCGTGGCGTTAAACGTTCCGTTTCGGCAAGAGCCGAATATGTTTCGTAAAGTATAAGGTGGATATCTCTTTTATAACGCTCAGGATCTATTCCGTAGTTAAACATCCATGAATTGTCGTTTCTTTTCAGACAATCTTCGGCATAAAGGCGGGCTTCTTCCAAACGCCCGGAAACCTGATATATTTGAGCCAGATTTAATTTTGCGAGAGGAGAAGTGTCCAATTCATAAGCTGTTTCAAATTCCGCCTGGGCTTTTTCCAAATCAAGCCGGCGTTTATAAAGTTCACCGCGCGCGATATGGCCTGAAGCGCGTTTCTGTATACCCAACGATGAATTGGTCGCGTCCATGCAAAGATCATAACGGTAAAACCTGGATTCCAGAATTGAAAGGTTATACCACGCCACTGACGTAAACAATCTGTCACCTATATCTTCACCTAACGCAATCGCCTTTTTATACCAAAACCTGCTGTCATCATAGCGGAACATGTCCGAATAAATTGTTCCCAGCGTCATGGAAAAATCCGGCTCATCGCCGAAACGATCAAGCGCGGATAATAAAAGTTTTTCCCCGTCTTCAAGCCTGTGCACTTTAAAGTACATCCATCCCAAACTGCCGATAGCTTCCCTGTCATCCGGATCAATTTCAAGGACGCGCTCATAATAATCAACCGCGGCGGAATTGCGGTTCAGATACCCCGCGTTCCTCGCGAGCCTCAACAAAATTGCATGGTTATCCGGAATAATTGCCTCAGCTTTCCGGTATTCCTCCCAGGAAAGGCTGTAAAGCGAGCGATCATAATAAAGATTCCCAAGAGCCCATGGAAACCGCGCGTCATCCGGAAAGCGTTTCCCTCCTTCTCTGTATAATTCAATGGCGCGCTCCCATTGTTCGGCAAAATCAGCGTTAGATGCTTCATGGTACAGTTCATCCGCGCCCGGCAAATATTCATTTTCTGTTAAATCAGCTTCGTTTTCGTTTTGCGCTCTTGTTCGCGGATCTGATGCGCATACAAGCAGGAAAATAATCATTAATACCCTGCAGTTTTTATTACAGTTACGCATTATACCATCACTTTTCCGCAAAACAGGTTTTAATATAAACGCCAGCGGCGGAAGAATCCATGCCATTATCCGCCGCCACAATGGAACCTGATTGTTATATGAAACGCAGAATTTTCCATAATTTTCCCGCTGCATATAATAATCCCGCATGGAAAATACAGGAGCGAAACGGGCGGCCGCAGCGGACTGATATAACAGATAGATTCCGTTAAACCGGACATCCAGCGCCAGAGCCCATTCACTTTCCGATAAAGCGGGATCCCGCCTCAGTCCTGCAAGACGCAGACGGCGGCATGAATGTCTCATAATGCGAATAGTTTTTTTTCGTTCGTTACGCGTCATGAAGACGGAAAGAAATACACCGCAGCGGATACATATAAACAAACCTGCTGACACAGTGGCAAGAATGTAATACCAATAATTATAAAAAAACGGGACTATGTTACGCGTCAAGAGATTAAAATCTGAACCTGATTTTCCCCGGTCCGCGCCTTCCTTAATTCTGAGCTCTGAACGGTTTTCAAGAATTTCAAGCATCAGCCTTTCAAAGAGAGCCGGATCTGCCCCGGCTGAAAATAAAAAATCTTCATCTTCGGCAAGTATTTCTGTGGTGGGATCAAACTCGATCCAGCCAAGATGCGGGAACGCGACTTCGACCCACGCATGCGCCATGTTTGAACGCACAGGATAATAATCGAATGTGTTTGTTTGCGGATCAACAAAAAAACCTGCTGCTACACGTGCAGGAATTCCCAAAGAGCGAAGAAGAAGGGTCATCGCAAACGCGTAATAAGTGCAGTAGCCTTTTTTTGTCTGAAAAAGAAACCGCCCAAGCTGATCCCCGTCGGCGGCGATACCTGGTTTTAAACTGTAACGATAATCACCGTATTTTAAAAAATTATAAACAGCGGATACTTTTTCCGCGTAACGATCATATTCCAATGTAATGTTCAGGGCAAGAGCGCGTAAACGTTCATCGTTTCCGAATTCGGTATAAATTTTATATTCAGCTTCGCTGAGACCCAACTGCGCGGGAGCCAGATGTTCTCCTTCATCAGTTGAATTGTACAGATCCCAGGAGTCCGCTGAGCTTACGAGGCTTTTTACCGCGTATGCGCTGTTAAATGAAGAAACGTCCCAGTTTTCATAAGGGCTGATAACAACCGGCTCTTTTTTTCCGATAAACGCCGAAGCGTTAAAATTAACAAAAAAATATTCCTGGAATGAATACCGCGCCTTATCAAATACAGGAGGCTCCAAAATTACCTGTCTGTCAGGAAGATGCTGCGGGTGATTTTTTTCATCAAAAAACTCAATTATATGGAAGCCCTGTTTGTTGTTATAACCTGAAAGCACAGAACGGCGCAATAAAATATTATCATCATTTTCTTTTTTTACAATCAGGATTAAATCATTATTCATGGAAATTTCTGAGTCCAGTTTCAGAAACTTTGAAAAATCAAAATTAAAAAGTTTTGGCTCCAAAAGACCGCCGCCCATTTCCGCCGCTCTTTCCTGAAAAGGTTTAAGGAATAAAAAGCCGCATAATGAAATTATAATTAAAAAGGACGCTGCCGCGAAACAAATTTCCCTTGCCTGAAGTTTTACCCGCGGCGGCATGGAAAAGAGAAGTGCCAGTGCTTGCAGAAAAACAATTGCCGCAAATACAATAATCATTACTACAGGCCAGCGGTAAATTTCAATTTCTGCAGTATGAGCGGCGCTGAAAATAAAGAGCAGTACAGCGGCATCCGCTATTATTGCAGCTCTTAAAAACATGCGGCTGCGGATACTGAACCATGTTGAAACCGCGATCCAGTAAAACGGAAAGAGAGAAACAAAATTATTACGATCAATGTCTAACAAAAGAGAATCCAGTGCGATAGCGGCGGCGCCGGTACTTTCGGGAATAAAAAGGCGCGGAATGGCGATTAACGTCCTGCTGACCAATGGAACAAGAGCTATTGAAATAATTACCGCAGCGCAGTTAACATGTTTATTGTTAACACGTAAAATTGAAAAAAAAACGGCCACAGCGAAACCGGATAACAGAGCCGCGGTAAAAACCGGAGTATTGGCAAGATCCGAAGCAATTAACCTGACCTGGTAAAATATTAAAAACAGCGCGGCGGAACGAAAGACAATTGAAGAGGTCATTACTCTTTCCATTAGTGTATACCGCCTGTTTGATTACAGGTTATTATTGACGCCCTGACGCCAGGAAGCCTGTTATAAAAAGAAACGCATGATTGAGCCGCTTCTGCTCTCATTTCATCTGCGTTATGCCTGATTTCACGCGCTTCGCATATAAAAATAAGTTCTATTGAACGGTTTGGGTTATCTGACAAAAAATGATCCAGAGCGAAAGGCTGTGAAGCGGGCAGACGCCTTGGCATCGCCAATATGACAATCGCGCTGTCATTTGGAACAGAAGGAAAACCTGCCATCTGCGATACCGAAGCCTGCGCCCAGGGATAGGCAAGATAAAATCCCAATTCTGCCTGATTGTATGAGATGCAGCTTTTTTCTGACTGGCCAGTAAAACCAACCTGAATATTTCTGCCTTTTACGGCGCTGTTAATAATCGCCAGTGCATTTTCACATAACACATCCGCCGCGGCGCGCGCGGATTTTACCGTATACAATGAATCAAACTGCGTGTCAATTAGAATCGTTATATTGGAATGAGGCGGCGGCTCCCTTCTTCCCTGACGGACAAAGAGTTCGCCTCCGTGACTGTAGAGTTTCCAGTTAATGCGGCGCGGATCATCTCCTGGCACATAAGGACGATGATCGATAAACTCATCTGTGCGTTCAATGGGAGGGCTGTCCTGCCTTTTTGATTCTCCGCCCTTTGCCAGGATGGGAGGAGGATCGCCTGAAGCAAGCGGACTGACCAGAAGACGCGCAGATAAATTTTGCGCGCCTAAATCCGGAACGGACATGGAAACCGGTATGCGGCAGATAAAGCGGAAAAAACCGAGAATATCAAAAACCATAAACTCATCGTTAGGTGAATAATATGCGCCGCGCTTTTTTACCTGAATAGTCTCGATTTGGGAAAAACCGCTTTTGCGTTCAGGTTTGAAATCATGCGCAATTCTGCGCCCGTCCTTTGTGCAAAGCAGCAAACGGCAGCGGACAAGAATTCCAGGAAACTGTAAAAAATTTTTGTTACGCGCAAGCCGCGGTTCGGCTGTATCTGGAAAATTTTTCCCTGCCAATCCTAATAAGGCAAATGTTGAATTTTTTACTTCAGATAAAATAATCTGTACCTGATCTCCTTCAATAATTTTTTCAGGGTGAAGGCAAATGGAAATACTGCCAGCGCGCCGCCGATGGATTAATGCCAGAAGTAAAGTCATCGTTAAGCAATAGACCCAAACAACCATAAACACAGAGCCAGTCAGTGTAAGAACCATCTCATGCCTGATTGCTCCTGCCGTAAATGAAAGAATAATTATCAGCAGGACAAAAACACCCATCGTCCGGGGTATGAAGTAAGATTTAAATTTAACCGGTTTTGCTACCATCGATCTTTTCAAGTTTTTCCAGCCTGGCAAGGCATATTTCGCGGATAAATTTTTCGGGCGAAACTCTTGGGTCGCGAAGTTTTACACGATGAGCGAGTACCGGCGTCGCAAGCGCCGCGAGGTCTTCATCTATAACATACTCCCGTCCCTTGATTAAGGCATACGCTCTTACAGCCGCTAAAAAATGAAGGCATGCGCGCGGGCTTGCTCCAAGACTGAACTCTTTATGAATACGCGTATCCCTGATAATGTCAGCAATTGTCTCTTTAAGTGATTGATGACAGAAAATATTGTCTGCGTTCTTTTTCACTGCTAAAAAACACTCAGGACTGATAACAGGCTCCAGATTTAAAAGACCAATCTCGGCGGGGTTTTCTTCAATGACAGCGAGTTCAGCTTCCCGGTCAGGGTAACCCATGGATAGCTTCATCATAAAACGATCAAGCTGCGCGGCCGGGAGGGGAAATGTTCCTTCAGTCTCGATTGGATTCTGCGTAGCGATTACAAAAAAAGGTTCCGGCGGCTTATGAGTATCCTGCCCGATAGTAACCTGTCTTTCCGCCATCACTTCCAGCAATGCGGACTGAACCTTTGGCGTTGTACGGTTAATTTCGTCAGCCAAAACAATATTAGCAAGCACAGGACCGGGAATGAACCGAAAAGTCCGCGATTCAGGATCGTACACATCAACGCCAGTAATATCGTATGGTAAAAGATCGGGGGTAAATTGAATCCTTTTAAAAACCAGCCCTTTCTTTTCACTGCCGATTAATTTCGCAATTGTTTTAGCGACAGTTGTTTTACCCAGCCCCGGAAAATCGTCAATTAAAACATGCCCTCCGGCGAAAACTGAAGCAAGCAGCAGTTCAAGAAATTCTCTCTTCCCCTTGATGATACGCCCAGCGCCTTCCAAAAGTAAACAGACGGCATTTTCAGCATTCATATTAAATAATGATAACATAAAAAACCAGCCATTAACAACTAAAACAAAAGTCAGGAAAATTATGGAAATACACTTGAAAATAGTATCACATTATGATATCATAATTATATGAACTCTAAACAAAAAAAGACACTTAATGAGGTTTTTCACGATCCCATAAAAAGTTCGGTTTTGTGGTCAGATATTGATAACCTGTTTAGAGCATTAGGCGCGCATATTGAAGAGGGAAGCGGTTCAAGAGTCTGTATTTTATTAAATGGTGTTGCGGCAGTGTTCCACAGGCCGCACCCGCAAAAAGAAACAGATAAAGGCGCATTAAAATCTGTCAGACATTTTTTAATTAATGCAGGAGTAGAAAATGATGGTATATAAAGGATATAACGGTAAAGCGGAATTTGATGACGAAGCCGAAGTTTTTTACGGTGAAGTGATCGGCCTTAGGGATGTTGTCACTTTTAAAGGCACGAGCGTTAAGGAACTGCAAAAATCGTTTAAAGAAAGCATCGACGACTATCTTGCGTTTTGCAAACGCATAAATAAAACTCCCGATGTTCCCGTTTCAGGAAAATTAATACTCAGGATACCGCCAGAACTGCATTCTTATGCCGCTGTCACAGCAAAATCAGAAGGGAAGAGCCTTAACTCATGGGTAGCGGAAGCGGTAAAAGATAAGTTATATGGAAGAGATGAAAATTAGCAGTGTTATAGAAGATAGGCTGCTGTAACAAGCGCAGCAGCCTTCTTAATACCGCTTATTTTAAAAGATCTGCCGGAATTTTACCGCCGTTTTCAGCAAGCGCTTTCATAAGCTCTTTATGCAGCCAGATGTTTTTCTCAGCGGAGCCATCCGCATGAGGACCTGAATAGTTAAGTTCAGCAGCAAGTTCTTTACGCGCGGCAAGACTGCTGTCCAGATCAAGCGCTTTCATCAAATCAACAATTGAAACCCGCCAGTTAAGAGTCTGCCCCTTTGCCTTAACTGCAGCGTCGAGAACAGCCGCTATGTCAACAGGTTCTGCCTTCACTGGCTGTGGTGGCGGCGGAGCTTTCGCAGCCGCTGCCGCAGCTTGCGCTTTCCCCGCCGCTATCGCTGCCGCTGCAGTCCCTGACTGCGCTGTAAAAACAGGATTAACGGTAACTGGTTTCTCAGGTTCTGAGGCTTTTTTGCCAAATAGTTTTTCTTTAATTTTACTAAAAACCGGCATATATATCTCCTTTAGTTTGAAATCGGATGTTATTACATCCGTAATTATTATACTACTTTAAAAAAATTCACACAAGAACGGATATTTAAGTTATCATTAAACATACTTAATTACTGGTATACCCATGAGCATAAGTAATTGTGCATGTTGTTCTGTATTGAGTATGCGTTCCATACCCAACACCTATTTGTGTGAAAGCCCTGTTCATAATATTATCTCTATGACCTCTGCTTGGAACGCCGTCATCAATCAGTAAACTACAGACTATCTCTCTTCCCGTAGCGTCTCCATAGGCAATATTTTCTCCCAATGTCCATGAACCTCTGAAAACACCGTAGCGTCTCATACGGGTTTCCGGCGTACTCCTGTCGCTGCCATTATGTCCTGTTTGACCAGTTCTGCTTTGATCTGTTACATGATCTTTCGCCGCGCGGGAAAGACCTCTTTCCGGCGTTAGTACGCCTGCGCTGCTTGCCCTGTTCAGCGCGGTGATACACGCATTAACCGCAGCGGAGCCTTCCTGAGTTACCAGTGTAATTTGCCCGGGAACTGAATAATTTCTGCCATTAAAATATCTTAACCGGGGCTGAATATACAATTCAACGTATTTCTTAGGATCGGTCCTGACCTTGTTCATTTCCAGAATAACATCTTTTTCAATATCAGTTAAATAATCCACATTCGCTGCTGTATCAAGAACGGCAATATCCCAGTTCGCGGCGTCAGGATCGCCTCTTGAAGACTGAGACGTACTGCTCGGCGCTGGTGTCTGTACAGGCGCTGGTTGCGTCGCCGCAGGAGGAGTTGTCTGTACAGGAGCTGGAGCTTGCGTTTGCTGCGAAGGCGTCACGGGAGCAGGAGCCGCAGCAATATTACCGGAACCAAGTAATTGCCTAAGCTGCGAACTATCCGCGATAACAATATCCGAAGACGCCTGAACAGAACCATTACTGACATAAATCATTTTTGACTTAATTCTGTAATTACCGCCCGTATTCTCAAGAATGCCGGTAATTACAAAACTTGCGTTTAATGTTCTGCCAATCTGCCGGGCGGTTGCATCGGATAAATTATCTGACGAGCTTAGGTTCGCGGCACTCAGCGCACGATCTGTATCCTGGCGGGAAATCCAGGTGGCTGCCCTGTTTCTCGTTAATATTCTCGTCATTTCATTTAATACATAAGCGGAAAGTTCATTTGAAGAGTTAAAGCTGACCAGCGCTACTCTCGGTCCCATAACAAGTTTGTTAATAATTTCATTACAAACCCGTTGAATGGCTGTATCAAGATTTTCCTGAGATTGTCCAAATGCAGCGCAGATACAGATTAACCCAAAAAGCGCCAAAGCAATCTGTTTTTTTACCATTTTTTTCATTCTGATCTCCTTCTAATGACAGCATTTGGCATCATAGCGTTATAATACTCTCAGTTAAAATCTTATGGTTCATATTCGGCATTTGCCAGATTGATTTCAGAAAATATGACCTGTCCGTTCCAGTTAGTTTCCAGACTAAACCGGGTAGCAGTTACATTCTCGTAAGAGAGCGTTTCGCCGGAATTATTCCCGTCAGGATTATCTCTGTGGCTAACTTTCTGATACGTTTGAGAAGGGCGATCCAGATTTGTTAACAGATCATTACTTAAGTACCAATAACCGGGATGCGCTCTTCCGCCCATACCTCTGGCTAAATTGGTCAGGTAAATGACCATATATCTTCCCTGGACAACAATTTTAACTATGTATGCGTCTACCCCTACTCCTGCCCTTGTCGCTTGCGGCCGCGGATAAAATGTGTATGTCCCGTTTCTCACCGATGTTGGCGCTGGTATAGCAGCGGGCGCTGGCGTTTGCGGAGCAGGCGTCTGTACAGGAGCAACTGCGGGCGCTTGTGGTGCCGGTACTGCGGCTGCAATACCGAGAAGCTGCCTGAGCTGTGCATTGTCCGCGATAAGGATATCTGAAGACGCCTGAACAGTGCCGTTACTGACATAAATCATTTTTGTTCTGAATCTGTAATTGCCGCTGACTTGTACCAAAGCGCCTGTTATTACATATCCTGCATTAAGGTTTCTGCCAATCTGCCGGGCATCCGCGTCGGATATATCGTCAGTAGTTCTGCGATTTATAGCATTCAGGGCGCGTTCTGTATCCTGAAGGGAAATCCATGTAGCGGCTCTGTTTCTTCCAAATACATTCATCATTTCTCTTAACACATAAGCGGATAACTCGTTTGTTGAGTTATAACTAACCAGCGCCACTCTTGGTCCCATGGCAAGTTTACTGGTTATATCATTACATGCCTGTTGAATCGCGGTTTCCAAACTGACCGGTGATTGCCCAAATACCGCGCAGATGTAAAACATACCTAAAATTGTCAAGAAAATTGTCTTTTTAATCATTTTTTTCATTTAATTCTCCTTTATTAATGAACATATAAAAGCAATATATAATTTTTATCTGGGTTTTTCAAGGTTTTTACGAAAAATTACGCTTTTTTTTCATTACTGATTATTCGTCTTTTAATTTTAAACGAAATTAAAAAGATACGCCCATACTAAAGAAAACGATAAATGTGACAGCGGTTCCGGTTTGATTTGGTACAGAATAATTTCCGGCACTTAAATTGTTAATACTTTCCCAGGGTTTTTGTTTGCCGATTACAATCGGCAATTTTACGCCAGGTTGAATAAAAAAACCGCCCGGATAGCCGAAGTCTATTTTCCATCCTAAGCCGGGCGTAATAGATAACCCGGTGGTAGTTATTAAGTATGCTGGCCAGTCATCCCTGTTTTTCTCACTAACAATTATCTCACCGGGACCGTTAATGCTTCCAAGCCCCAATCCTAGTTCCAAAAAAAATCTGCTTCCGCCGGGATGATAATGTCCAATCAAATTAACCACATACGTTTGTGTAACCAAAACATTTAAGAACGCACTAATACCAATTGATAATTGCGGCAACAGTAAATACTCATAACTTACGCCAATGCCAATAAGGCTAAGTTCACCGGAAATCCAGTGACTTTCGGCGTCTGCCATTTTTCCCTGAGCTAAAACAGCGCTTGCAATCAGCATTGCAAGTGTTACCATAATTACCATCCTTTTCATAATCACTCCTAATTTATTTTAATTATAATAGCAATCAGTATGACTATTGGCAATTAGTTAAAATCATGGCTCAATCTCTCCCAGTACGGGAGGCTCAGCGCCGCGGCGTGTACAGACTATAGATGCGGCTTTATTGGCAAAAATCAGCGCGGCGCGTAAATCCGCATCATTCAAATTTATTATGGCGTTATGTGACATTTTATTCCTTGATTCCAGCCAGGCGAGAAATGCTCCATGAAATGTGTCTCCCGCTCCTACCGTATCCGCAATTACGGGAATATGCACTCCGGGAACGCTAACACTTGTAATGCTTCCGTCATCGCGGCGGAGCATCGCGGCAGCGCCTGAAGCTCCAAGGGTGACAATCGCGAGCCGGACGCCAAAATCAATAACTTTCTGCAGCGCGTCTTCGGGTTCCGCACCGGGAAAAATAAATTCAAAATCTTCGCCTGATATTTTTGCGATAGTGCAAACAGCCGCCCATTTTTCAAACCTTTTCAGATAAGCGTCTCTGTCATCGATCATAAAAGGCCTTATATTCGGATCAAAAGCGATTACCGTATTTCGTCCTGCTTCTCTCATTATTAATGTTTCGACAGTGGTTGCGACAGGTTCCATATTCATGGAAATGGAACCGAAAACTATACAGGTTGTTTCAGCCGGTACAGGCGGAAGCTCTTCCGCCGTAAACATGCGATCCGCTGTTCCTTCGTCATAAAAAGCGTATTGCGGATCCTTGCCTTCTTCGGTTTTTATAAACGCAAGAACGGGATTTTGATCGCAGCGAATTAAAAGATTATCTTTTACATTGTTTTCTCGCAGACGTCTTAACTGAATTTCCCCGAAAAAACCTGTCGATAGGCGTCCAAGAAACGCGACAGGAACACCCAGCCTTCCGATTGCGATAGACGTATTGTAGGAACATCCGCCGGGTATAGGAAAAAAAACATCTCCCAAACCGGAAACATTGGTTTGTACCATATCAATAACAGCTTCCCCGCAGCATAAAATCATAAATTTCTCCTTAATGTGATTAATTATAGCATAAATTTATCCAGATGGCAGCTTGCAGTGTAATTATAAAATTAATAAAATAAGATAAACGGAAATGACTGATACGACAGAAAAAATCATAAATCAGATTCTCGCGGTTCCTCATGGCAAGGTTAGCGGTTACCGTGACATCGCATTCAGGGCAGGGATACCCAACGGAGCGCGACAAACTGTAAGGGTGCTTCATTCAATGTCAGAAAAATACAGCCTTCCATGGCACAGAATAATCCGTTCCAACGGCAGTATAGCTCTGGAAGGAGTTGGCAGGGAAATGCAAATCAATCTGCTTCTTGCCGAAGGAATTGAAGTTTCACCAAATGGGCGGATTGACATGGAAAAATTCGGCATATAGGGACTATGGGGGAAAAGTGTGGCAGAAAAAACACTTCGCATAATTAAAATATTTGATACTACTTTGCGCGACGGCGAGCAGTCGCCGGGCTGCAGCATGAATCTGAGTGAAAAGATAAAAGTCGCGAAAAAACTTGAAAAACTGGGCGCTGATATTATTGAAGCCGGTTTTCCGGTCTCCAGTCCCGGCGATCTGGAATCGGTAAAAGCAATTTCCGCTGTGATCAAAAACAGCGCAGTCGCGGGATTATGCCGCTGTCTGGAAAAAGACATTGACGCGGGAAGGGAAGCGCTCATTAAAGCGGCATCTCCGCGTATTCATATATTTCTGGCAACTTCTCCGGTTCACATGAAATACAAGCTAAAGATGAACGAATCACAGGTGCTGGAACACGCGGCAGCCGGTGTAAAATACGCGAAGAAATTCTGCAATGATGTAGAATTTTCCGCGGAAGACGCTTTCAGAAGCGATCCCGGTTTTGTGTGCAAAGTTTTCGGCGCGGCAATTAAAGCCGGCGCGTTAACTGTAAATTTTCCTGATACCGTTGGCTACGCAATGCCTGATGAATTCGCAAAACGAATCCGTTATGTGAAAGAACATACAGCCGGCATTGACAGGGCATGTCTTTCCGTACACTGCCACAATGATTTGGGACTTGCGGTCGCTAACAGTATCGCCGCCATAACCAGCGGAGCGGATCAGGTTGAGTGTACCATAAATGGCATCGGTGAACGCGCGGGAAACGCGTCCCTTGAAGAGCTTGTAATGAGTTTAAAAGTCCGCCGCGATTATTTTGGCATGGATACGCGAATAGATACAGCGCAAATATATTCATTAAGCCGGCTTGTAACGCAGGTAACAGGAGTGAAGGTTCAGCCGAACAAGGCAATTGTAGGCGATAACGCATTTGCCCATGAAGCGGGAGTACATCAGCACGGAGTTCTGGCCAATCGCGAAACCTACGAAATAATGACGCCTGAATCAATAGGAATGCCAAAGTCCACTATTGTACTTGGCAAACATTCAGGCAGACACGCATTTGAGCAGCGCCTGAATGAATTAAATATTTCGCTTAACAGTGACGCGTTTGACAAGGTTTTTGAAGGCTTTAAGAATCTCGCCGATAAAAAGAAAACTGTTACAGATCGCGATATAGAAGCGCTGGTAATGGACAACATTACCTCCGTACCGGAGACATGGAAGCTCGATCAATGGGCGGTTAACACAGGTTCCGCTCTCGGCGCATCCGGCGTTATCCGCCTGCAGCACAGGGACGGAGTGTTTGAAAAATTTGTGGCAATGGGCGACGGCCCTCTGGATTCAATTTTTAAGGCGATAAATAAAATAATCGGAAAAGAGCCTGAACTGGAACTTTACGAACTTGGCGCGATTACAGGCGGCTCATCTTCGCAGGGAGAGACAATGGTAAAAATTTCCATGAACGGCCGCCGCTGGAACGGCAGAGGCGTTTCAACAGATGTGATAGAATCCTCGATAAAGGCATATCTGTCCGCTGTAAACGCGATGATGTATGAGATGAACGCACAGGAAAATACATCAGAACGGCTGGAGTAATTAAATAAAATGAGCAGTGAAAAAATTGATATAGAAATATTGGATACGACTCTGCGTGACGGAGCGCAAAGCGAAGGCATTGTTTTTTCCCTCCGTGATAAACTCGCCGTCGCTGAAACGTTAGACGAACTTGGCGTTATGTGGATAGAAGCCGGTAATCCGGGAAGCAATCCCAAGGATTTGGAATTCTTCCGCCTCGCGGCAAACTTAAAGTTAAAAAATTCAAGGATATGCGCTTTTGGTTCAACACGAAAAAAGGGAATAAGGGCTGAAGATGACGGCATGATTCGTTCCTTGCTGGACGCGGGAACAGAAGGGGTTGTAATTTTCGGCAAAAGCTGGGATTTGCATGTAAAAGAAGTGCTCCATGCAAGCGATGAAGAAAACCTCGCGATGATTGGCGAAACCATCGCTTTTCTGAAATCACAGGGGCGAATTGTAATATACGACGCGGAACATTTTTTTGACGGCTGGGCATGCAACCCGGGTTATGCACTATCCACAATACGGGCGGCTGTAAAATCAGGAGCAGACAGAATTGTGTTATGCGACACAACCGGATCGAACTTTCCGGAACTGATTTCCTCAGCGGTAAAAAATGTAATGGAGAATTTTCCGGATATACACGCCGGTATACATGCGCATAACGACTCTGGACTTGCGCTTGCAAACTCTCTTGCGGCAGCTCAGGCGGGCTGTAACCATGTGCAGGGTACGCTTGTTGGTTTCGGGGAACGCTGCGGCAACACAGCCCTGGCGGCGCTCATTCCTTCTTTGGAACTGAAACTGAATCTTCGCTGTCTGCCGCGGGGTAATCTAATCCGTATCGGGGAATTAACAAGAAGGGTCGCGGAAATCGCAAATGTAATAATCAGCGATGATATGCCGTATATTGGCGCACACGCTTTTTCTCACAAGGCGGGAATGCACACTGACGGTATTTTAAAAACAAGCCGTTCCTTTGAACATGTCGAGCCTCAGACAATCGGGAATGAACGCCGTCTTTTGATAAGCGAAATCGGCGGACGCGCCGCAATTGTTGAACGCGCCAAAAAGATTGAACCGGCTCTCCACAAGGATCATCCTGTAATCATTTCGTTGGCAGAAAAATTAAAAAAACTTGAAGCGGAAGGCTGGGCTTATGAAGGCGCGGATGCAAGTTTTGAAATTTTAATCAGGCGGGAACTGGGACGTTATACGCCATTATTCAGCATTGTCGCGTACCGAGTGATGAGCGAGCATCCTGCGGGAGACACAATTGAATGTTCCCATGCCTGGGTAAAGGTTTTGGTCGGAGAACAGCATGAAATAGCCGCAGCTGAAGGAGTTGGACCTGTCGGCGCTCTTGACGGCGCTCTTCGCCGCGCTCTTACCAGGTTTTTTCCGGGTCTGGCAAAAGTCAGGCTTGAGGACTACAAGGTAAGGGTTATTGACGGCAAGGACGCTACAGACGCGCGCGTTCGCGTATTAATTGAATCGACAGACGGGCAGCGTAGCTGGAACACTGTAGGAGTAAGCGCCGACATAATAGACGCAAGCCGCGCCGCCCTTGTGGACTCCATCGAGTTTATGCTGATTAACGAAGCGGAAAACAGGAATTAAAATAAAAATGTATACAGGCGCGCGTATCCTGATAGAATCATTAATTGAAAACGGAGTGGACACAATCTTCGGTTATCCGGGCGGCGCTGTTCTAAACATTTATGATGAACTCGAAAAAAACAAGGATCGCATCCGCCACATTCTGGTAAGCCACGAACAGCACGCATCTCACGCGGCGGACGGATACGCTCGCTCAACAGGCAGGACCGGCGTATGTCTTGCGACATCGGGTCCCGGCGCGACAAATCTGGTTACAGGTATCGCAACCGCATTTGCCGATTCAATTCCGGTTATAGCGATTACCGGCAATGTCGGCATTCCGCTTCTGGGAAAAGACAGTTTTCAGGAAGTTGACATAGCTGGAATAACAATGCCGGTCGTTAAACACAACTGGATTGTGAAAGATGTCCGCAGCTTATCACAAATTATACATGAAGCATTTATTGTCGCCCTGTCAGGCAGGCCGGGACCGGTGCTTATCGATATTCCCAAAGATGTCAGCAGTTCGTTATGTGACTATAATGAACCGCACGGAAACGGACAGGCTTTTAAGGATCGTGCGGAACGTCTGCTAAAAAGAACAAAACAGGAAACCTTCAGCGAAGAAGACATTGAAAAAACCGCTGACATGATAAATAATTCCGGTCGGCCTTTAATCTACGCTGGCGGCGGTGTAATCCATTCTGACGCCGCCGCTGAACTGAAAAAACTGGCTGAACATATAAACGCGCCTGTCGCTCTGTCCCTCATGGGTATGGGAGCGTTTCCGCAGGAACATCCCCTGTGTACCGGTCTTACCGGAATGCACGGCTCAAACGCGTCAAATAAAGCCATGCAAAAATCAGATCTGATAATTGTTATCGGAGCGCGTTTTTCAGATCGCGTAACAGGTTCCGCCGGGAAATTCGCGCATAACGCAAAAATAATCCATATTGACATTGATCCCGCAGAAATAAATAAAAATATTTATGTTAACGCATTCATTGCAGGAGACATTAAAAAAGCGCTGGGAAGGCTGCTTGCGGACAAGCGTTTAAAAAATAAATCATCCGGGCCGTTAAATGAATGGAATGAGGAAATTAACAGGTGGAAATCCGCAGTCCCGCGTGATAAACCCAGGCGTAAAACATCCGCAGATAATAAAAACCTGAGCCCGCGCCTTATTATTGAAAAGACCGCGAAAGTTTTGGGTGATAAGGCAATAGTTGTAACCGATGTAGGCCAGCATCAGATTTGGGTCGCGCAGTATTATCCATTTAAAAATCCGCGCAGTTTTTTAAGTTCAGGCGGTATGGGAACAATGGGATTTGGCATGGGCGCGGCCATTGGAGCCAAAATCGCAAACCCTCAGGCGACTGTAGCGCTTTTTACAGGAGACGGAAGTTTCCGAATGAACTGCGCAGAAATGTCAACGCTGGTAAAGTACAGCCTTCCCGTGTTAATTATTATTTTAAACAACAGCGCCCTGGGAATGCTTCGCCAGTGGCAGAATAGTTTTTACAACTCCTGCTATTCGCAGACGGATCTGGAAAATCTTGGCCCTGATTTTATACAGCTTGCCGCCGCGTATAATGTATCCGGTTTTCGCGTAACGGATGAACCTGAATTAATCAGCGCGCTTGGCAAGTGCGCGGAAATTATTAAAGGCGGCAGACCAGCCCTGATTGAAGCGGTTATAGACAAGGACGAGAAGGTTATTCCTTTTGCACCTGGCATTCACGGCGCTCATTTATCATTCCTGGAAAAAAAATAAATTTAAATTAAAATAAAAAATTATAAGGAGAAAATTTTGATAATAGGAATTGATATTGGCAGCACAACGACAAAGGCTGTCTCTATAGAAAGCGGAAAATTAACGCGAAAAATAAAAACGCGAGCATCGGACGCTGTCACCGCCGCCACGGGCGCGTTTGGAAAAATAGTCCTGGAAAACGGAATCAGGATAGAAGAAATTGAAAAGATAGAGATTACGGGAGCCGGAGCGTCTAAAATAAAAAATGATATTTTCGGCATTCCTACCGGAAGGGTAAATGAAATTGAGGCAATCGGAATCGGCGGAATGTTTCTTTCGGGCATGAGGGATATTATTATTACCAATATTGGAACAGGCACTGTCATTATTGAAGCGGGAGAGCGGGGCATTATCCACTTTGGCGGATCGGGAGTCGGCGGAGGAACCATACTGGGGCTTGCCAGGAAACTGCTGCCTACAGGCGAATTAAACGGCATCATGGAGCTTGCACAGAACGGCATGATAAAAAACGTCGATCTATTGTTAGGTGACATCACTGATACAAGCATAAGTTTTCTCAACGGAGAAAGCACAGCCGCCAATTTCGGTAAAATGCTGGACACAGCGAGTTCAGGCGATATTGCGCTCGCGATTATTAACATGGTGTATCAGGTAATAGGAGTACTATCAGTTTTTGCTGCCAGGGCGAAAAACACAGGACGAGTCATTGTTACGGGAAATGGCAGCAGCAACCAGATAGGACAGAAAGTGCTTTCGGATATATCCGCCCTGTACGGAGTAGAATTTATATATCCTGAAAACGCCGAATATACTACCGCTGTCGGAGCGGGGCTTTCAATAAAACAGCTTTAATTCTGGTTTTGATTCATCTGGACAGGAATTGAAACAAAAAACGCAATTCCCCTGTCAGCTTCGGAATGAAGGCTCATTGTGCCGTTTACTTCTTTAACGCGGTCACGGACAAGATTTAAGCCAATGCCGCGGCCAGCGTGCATCCCTTCATTCTCTGATGTGCTGAAACCTGGCGCGAAAATAGCTTTTATCAGCATGTCCTTATTCTCCGCGTTTTCTTTCCTGATAATGTTTTGACTAACAGCCCTCTCGCCGATCGTTTTGTAATCAAGGCCCTTTCCGTCATCGCTCATTTTCATTTTAATATACTGATTATCGTCTGACATTTTGATAGAAACCTTAATTATGCCTGTTTCGTTTTTGCCTTTGCTTTTTCGGACATCAGGAGTTTCTATGCCATGCACTGCGGAATTGCGGATAAGCTGCATTAGTATCTCCTTCATTACGCGCCTGGGACCGATATTGATCGCTACGGGCTGAATATCATCAGCTATAAAGAACACCTGTTTTCCCATATCCTCGGCGGCTCTGCTGGCTGTCTTGGCAAGGGATTCAACGAGTACTTTAACATTCTGATTTTTACTTCCGCTGTCTGATGTGTATGACTGAAGTTTATCAATAACATCCCTGAACCCTTCCTTTTCCTGGGAAATCTTTTCAATTTCCATCGCAAGATTCAGCATGTCAACAAACGGTATCTCTCCTTCTTTCTCCCGCATGTTTTTTATTTTTGTCTCAAGATTATGAACTTTAGCGCCAAAAACATTCAAACCCAGAATTACGGCATTTGATTTAATGGCGTGTACAGACTGATAGACTTTAATCAGCGCTTCATGTGCTGTCAGTTCATCATGTTTAAGAATTTTATCAATACTATCAAATTCAAATTCCATGTCTTCCATAAAATCGCCGAATACATCCGGCTGAACCTGGATAAGTTCAAATACAGACGCCATCTCTTCCTGCCGTTTCGCTTCTTCTTCGGCAAGCCTTTGCTGCAGTTCCACTTTCGCGGTTATATCATAAACTGTTACAAGAAGGAAAATTTCTCCCTGCGCCTGTTCAACGGTGGCAAACGCGCACTGGAAAATTTTTCTGTCGCCGTTTCTGGCATTCACATAATGCAGTTCATTTAGTGGATTTATATCATCCAGAATTTCCTGATCGTATGTGCTTTCCGCAACCATTCTGAAATAATCCTTAATGCTTTCCAGTTCATTGGAAGTAACAGATTTCGCGATAATGTCTGTAAATAGCCTTCCCGATAGTTCGTCTTCTGACAGCATATCTTCAAGATAACGTGAATAGTGATCCTGTATTACATTAGCCTTATTCATAAAGAACAGTCCGATTTTCATGTTATTCTGCATGACCGTAATAATGTTGCTTCTTTCCTGAGCCCGTAAATCCGACAGTTTTTTTGCGCGGAAAATTCTGAATAACACAAAACTAAGGGTGATTGTCAGCGTGCCTCCCAAAACAATGAGGAATATTGCCATGTTATACACGCTTCCCAGATATTCGCTTACCGGTACCACAACGCCCAAATGCCATCCGTACCTGATTGGCTGGAAAAAGATTATGGAATTCTGATTGTTAAAATTTACCGCTCTGCGTTCTGAAATGGATAAACCCTGTCTTAATTCATCTTCAAATACGGCAAATTCTCTGTCCAGACTGTCACGTAACGGCATACCCATCTGAAACATAAATGGATGGAATATAACATTTATTTGACTGTCAAGCAGTATGCCGTAACTGTTTTCGGTAAGTTTTATATTTGTTGCGTCTTCCAGGATTCTGCCCAGGTTAATGTTCATGCAGACAATACCCAGCGCTCTGCCTGAATCATCATAAATCCGGCGTGAAAATGTCAGGATGATTCCGCCGGTCATTGTATCATAATACGGTTCTGTTACCGCGACACCGCCTTCAGCCTCAACGGCGGCGATATACCATGAATTGTTTTGAATGGTGGCAATATAATCACTGTGGGGAATCCAGTTTAAACCGGTTATATATACTCCGCCGAGCGATTCAAAAAAGCCGAAAAAACTGGTAAAACCAGGCAGGCGCATTTCATCGCCAAGCGTGGAACTGGTAATATCTTTCATGTGTTCGGAAATATTCGCCGTACTGTCGCCCCGTAGAATCATACTGCGGATAGTCTCGGAAAAACCTCTCAGAAATGTTTCCGGTTCCAGGAAGCTGGCAACCAAGTGCGCTTCTGTAGACGCGATGGCGTTTTCAGCGTCTTTAATTAAATGCTGGCGTTCAATGTTACTGGTGAAGAGAAAGCTGGAGAGTCCCATCAGTACAAACGCGACAATTACCAATATCTGCGTATAAAACGAGAAAGGATCAAACTTCCGTTTTTTCCTGTTAGTAACTGGATCCATAATTAATCTCCATAATTAAAATACAAGTCTTCCAAAGAGAACATCAGATGCGGGTCTTCTATTTGGGAAGCTGCTGTTTTGCAACAACTGGAATTGAAACAAAAAATAAAACTCCCTTGCCGGTATCGGAACGCAGTTTTATTGTGCCGTTTACTTCCTTAATCCGATCGCGCACCAGGTTTAAGCCTATACCGCGGCCTGCGTGAACTCCTTCATCATCCGCGGTGCTAAATCCCGGAGTGAATATTGCTTTTATAAGCATGTCTTTATTATTTGCCTCTTCCTTTTTAATTATTTTTCCGGCAACAGCTCTTTCACTGATTTTCCTGTAATCAAGGCCTTTTCCGTCATCGCTCAGTTTAATAAGAATATTTTTGTTATCATCCGCCATCCTTATGGAAAGCGCGACAGTGCCTGTTTCATTTTTATTTATGGATTTACGGACATCAGGAGGCTCAATTCCGTGTACAACAGAGTTACGGATAAGCTGCATCAGGATCTCTTTCATAATGCGCCTTGGCCCGTTATCAATAGCCTCGCTCTGAATATCATCGACGGCGAATTTTACCTGTTTCCCCATATCTTCCGCGGCCCTGCTTACAGTCTTGGCCAGTGATTCAATTAACACTTTAACATTTTGTTTTTTGCTTTCACCGCTTGCGGCATATGACTGAAGCTTGCCAATAACATCCCGGAATCCTTCTTTCTCCTGGGAAATCTTTTCAATATACATCGCCAGATTCAGCATTTCAGCAAACGGGACTTCTCCCTCTATTTCACGAAGTTTTTTAATATTTGACTCAAGATTATGAACCTTGGTTCCAAAAACATTTAAACCCAAAATTACAGCATTTGATTTAATGGCATGTACAGACTGATAGACTTTTACCAATGCTTCATGGGCTGTCAGTTTGTCATGCTTGAGTGTTTTATCAATACTGTCAAATTCAAATTCCATGTCTTCCATAAAATCGCTGAACACATCGGGCTGAACCTGGATAAGTTCGAATACAGACGCCATTTCCTCCTGCCGCCTGGCTTCTTCTTCGGCAAGCCTTTGCTGTAACTCCACTTTCGCGGTAATATCGTAAACTGTCACAAGAAGGAAAACCTCCGCGCGAGCGCGTTCCACGGTCGCAAAAGCGCATTGAAATACCTTCCTGTCGCCTGTTCTCGCGTTCACATAATGCAGTTCATTAAGAGGATTAATATCATCAAGCATTTCCTGATCGTATGTTCGATCTATGACCATTTTAAAATAATCTTTTATGCTTTCCAGTTCATTGGAAGTAACAGAATTTGCGATAATATCCGTAAACAGCTTTCCGAAAAGTTCTTTTTCCGACAGCATTTCTTCAAGATAACGGGAATAGTGATCCTGAATAACATAACCCTGATCCATGAAAAAAAGACCTATTTTCATACTGTCTTTCATTACAGCGATTTCATCGCGCTCGGCAAGATGCGTCATGTCATACAAGCTGATAAGAGATTCGCCTGAATGGCCCGGTAAGCCGTGAGACGCAGCCTTAAAGTAACGTTTCTGTCCGTTCAGGAAAAATTCCCAGTCTTCTGTGTAATTATCCTTTTCTTTTAATAGTTTTCCCGCCAGTGTTTTAAGCGTTTTTCCCGGGAAGAGATCGATAAATGGCCGGCCCTTAATCAGATATGAATCCCGGATGTTCCCCAAAGCAGCCAGGGTATTGCTCCCATAAACAATTTCATTGTGTTCATCTACCATGGCAATATAATTTTCTGTAGTAGCCAGAAGATTTCTGAATGAATGCTGGCTTTCAAGAGCCTTATCAAGAGTAACAGTTGCCGCTCTGGTAATAAAAATTAAAATAATACTACCAAGTATCATAATAATCCAGTTGGTTAATGTAACTACCAGAGAGATATTTTCTCCGCTGACCTGAACATCCCTGATTATTAAAACACCAATGAAAATATTAAGCGCGATAACATAACCGATGGTTCTGTTAATATTAGAATATAAACAACTGATTGCGCAAAAGGCAAAACAAACAAGAAAAAAACCGGAAAAATTCCAGCTGCTGATTACCATCAGTATTGTGTAAAAAATGGTCAAAGCTACAGGAATGTTAAACCCCAGTTTGGTGTGGTCAGGCGAAGTTTTAATTAATGAAATGATTAACACCAGTCCTGCAAGTATTAATATGCCGTGTAAAACATCAATTGCGCCGCCGGATAATAAAATTTCAACAATAAAAGCAATGCTCAGGAATATTACCGACGCGACAGAAGAAAAATTTGCGGCTCTTAAATATCCGGAACTTTCATTTTTCTTCTTCTTCTCTTTCTTTGCCATAGATAAATCCTTCTTTAAATTTCCGGAATGGAAGCTGAAATATCTTCCGCCGGACGAAGGTTCTTCTGCGGATCTGCTGGATAAGATAAATTATCTACCGCGACAATATTAACCGCCTTGGGGACTATGCTTAAATCAATAGAGGTGTCCTGAAAATATTCATTGTCTAATTGAATCCACATCTGCTTTTCCGAACTGACTGAGATTTTTTCTCCCTGTAAAAAGACACAGTTTGAAGGCCGTTTCCCGCCTGAATATCTGCCAAGCGCCCACATCGTTTTTAACGGATCGGCCGACTTGATAAGCGTTATATCCAGAAACCCGTCATTTGGTAATGCGGAATATGCTCCTGTTTTCTTTCCGTTATAATATGGACCGTTGGCGACATGGATAAGGCTGTAATTCCCGCTGTAATCCTTATCATCAATGGTAATTTTATACTCCTGATTTGTAATGTCATTATTAAATGCCAACGCAATATAGTTAAAAAAAGCTGATAGTTTGGAAAATACAATGAAACCGCTGTTATTTAAACCCATTTTAAATTTTTTAAGCCTTAAAGAAGTAACTGAATTAAAGCCAATATAACAGGAATTCAGCGCGTAATTTATTCCCCATTTTATTATATCTGTTGGAATTGATTCAGATTTTACTACAGACGGAATATCCCTGAATAAATCCGTCTTTCCTTCGCCGAAAATGCTATAAAAATCATTTGATTCACCATAAGGAACCGCTGCGAGTTCCATATTATCAAAATAAGCTACCCCGTTTACGCAGTCATATAACAGCTCTTCGCCGCCGACAGCATAAATACGGACAATATCGTTTTCCCTTGATTTGCTTGCCTCTTCCTGAATAATGGCAATCGCGTTTCTGCGATAACGTGAAATCTGAATAGAGAAATCCGGTTTATCCTGTGTTCTGAAAAATTGCCCAATGTTGTCAAGTATGCCGTCCATCTTCCACTGCTGGTTATGAAAAGCTTTGGGATCGAACACAAAAACGTGTTTCATTTGTCCTCCGGAACTATACAATAGACTCCAGTTCAATAGCTACCATAAGGTGAAATATATCATCATCGAAAGCTTTATGCGGAATACATAATATCCTGGTCTGCTTACTGGGCCATGCGATTGAATGTTCCTTTCCCTTGATAATTGTAGGGATGGAAATTACTATCCTGTCTCCGTTGGGAACTTTTGGTTTAATATTACCTGCAATAATATTATTAATTTCACCTATCGCGTCCACAACATCGGCGTCAATATCTGTATGACCTTCGCCTGCGAGTATATCTGTCAATTTTATTGCCAGTTCCGCTTTCATGGAGACAATAACAGCGCCCTTAACCACTCCTGAAAGGCCGATAACCGCTGAAATATCCCATTCAAATCCTTTCTCAGGATCCAAAAAGTGAGGATGCCTTGGGCTTACATCAACGCCGACAAATTCCTTAAAAGTGCTGACGGTTACTTCAACAAACGGTTCAACATAATTTGTAAGTTCTAACATATTTACATCCTGAATAAACGTAGTTTGGCCAATTTACTCTTGAAAAGATCAAGTTTTATTGGTTTAGTAATATAATCAGTGGCTCCGTTTTTCAACGCTTCAATAACATTAATTTTGGAAGCCTCGCTGGTTACCATAATTATTGGCAAATCTCTATATTGATCCATCGACCTTACCTGTTTAAGAAAATCAATTCCCGATAATCTGGGCATATTCCAGTCCAGTAAAATAAGATCAACAGTTTGTGATTCCAATAGCGCCAATGCCTCTTCGCCATCTTTTGCTTCTATGAAGTTACAGGTGGTTTCTACCCCGGCGAAAACACCTTTGACGGTGTTTCTCATAATCCTGGAATCGTCAACAACCATTATAGTCACACCGATAGGCATATTATCTCCTTACATAAGTATCTATTGTCACCTTTATAATATAATCTATTTTATAGGATGATACAATAGATTTTCTTATATAGTATTCTAATATATCTATGTTTTTTTGTTTACTGATCTTTTTCGACTCTCCATGAAATGTTCCAGTTCCATTTTTCCGGAAAATCGGGCGATTCTACCCTGAAACTTATCCTTCCATGCTTAAAACGGAATGCAATGTTAAAAGAAACATCCCAAATATCATCCTTTTTATCATTTGCTTTATAACTTAGTTTGGATTTCAATTGTAAATTCATGGGGAATTGGGAAATTTCCGGTATTTTAAAGTTACCGGATGACCAAACAAGTTCACAGGAAACATTTGCGGTATTAAAAGTCCAATATGGCGCAGAATTTAAATTTTCAGGAATAGGGTAAGGAAATGGATCCCCATCTGATTCCGCAAGCCCTTCTACCGAGCCTGAAAAATTTATCCCAAAAGAACTGTTTTTTAAACCTTGAGGAAATTTTATAGAAATCCCCATATTACCGGATAATTTATCATTTATTTTTAAAGGGTTTACTGCGTTTCGATCTGCCGTAAGCGATAATCTTGTAAATCTGACCGGGAGGCTGTCTTTATTAGCCGTGGGAAAACGGTAATAAATACCGGATGAACTACGGAAAAAATCTTCACCTAAATCTGGTCCGCGTAATACCGTATTGACCCGGAACAATGAATTACGTTTTGCTTTCCATTCAATTTTTCCAGCGGCTCTTATACCCGCCCCATGGTTTTCACCGTCTCTGTAAACAAACCGTTCCCCGGCTCCGTCCATGGCAAATGATATTGACAGAGGTCTCGCCTGATTTGTTGTTCTGGCGCTTTTATAAAGCAAGGGAGTAATACAGATGCCGAAATTGGTATAAATATCCATTCCCCAGGCAAAGGTTTCTGATAAGGCAAAATCACTGCTGACAGATATTAACGGGCTGTTAAATAAAATCCCCGCCGCGTAAAGCCTGAAATCCCGTTCAGGCAATGCAGGCGGCTGTGAAAACCATGTACCGCCCTCTTTTGGAGGCAATGTAAGCCCTGTATAAAATGTTTCAAAAATAAGGCCGGTTTTATTCGCGAAACCCATTTCCAGCCCTCCGGAAAAAGCAGGCTCAAAATCATCCAGTTCTGTCTGCATGGACGCAAATCCCCTTAGTTTCAGGTTTGGATAAATATTCAGTAAAGGGCTGGATAAGTACAAATACGCTTCATCTTCTTTGGTTCCTGATGGAGCTGTTTTTAAATCCGCCATGAGCGGTTTATAATTTTCCGCATAAGGCGGTGAACGAATCCACGGATTGCGAATCCTTGCGGAAAGTCCCCATTCATCAAGTACGCCAAATAAAATCCGCGAGCCTGTGGATTTATGGTATAACCCGCCTGTAAAGTTGGTAATACTCCTTTCATCTTCCCAGAACGAATCAAGCTCAAAGTCCAATGTATGCCTGTCAAGAATTCCTCCCCGCAGCTCAAGGCCGACCGGGAGAAAATTAACCCTAATGTCCCCGCGGTTAATAAACATAAAACTCAGCGGTTTGGAGTTATTACCTTCATAAGAACCGCTCCATAAAAGTGACCAGTCAAGAAAAGGCTGTTTGTCAGGCAGTGAGTTCGGCTGAGGTTCCGCAGGGAGAATCGCGGCAGACAAAAATCCAACAGCCGCTAAAAAAATTAAATACTTCATAACTTATATATGGCGCACGGATGAGATGCGCTTTACTGAAAGAGAATAAAAATGTTAACTTGATTCATGATAGATTTTCTGTTACACTGATTAAAAGGAGTATCAGATATGGAAAAAATTTCTAGTTTTCAGGTAGATCATCTCAGACTTAAACCGGGAGCCTATGTTTCACGGAAAGATAAATTTGGAGATTTGACGCTTACCACTTTCGATCTTCGTTTTAAAGAACCCAACAAGGAGCCGGTGATAGATCAGCCTGCTCTGCATACAATAGAGCATCTTTGCGCTACCTTCCTGCGTTCTCACAGGGAATGGTGCATGAAAGTAGTGTACTTTGGCCCAATGGGCTGCCGTACAGGTTTCTATGTAATCGTGGAAGGCGATTACAGTTCTTCAGATATACTTCCGCTGTTACTGGAAATGTTTGACTGGATAGAAAAGTATGAAGACGCTATTCCCGGCGCATCTCCCGCCGAGTGCGGCAACTGGCGCGATCAAAACATTGATATGGCAAAATGGGAGTGCAGCCGTTATGCGGCGCTTTTGAAAAAAAGAAAAATGGAAAATCTGGAATATCCCAGCGACATGGTTTAACAATTTAAGTAATTGAGGCTGTTCCAAAACTTTCAAACCGAAGGTTTGCGTTTTTTGAACAGTTACCATAGATTTCAATTCTATTCCCTAATTTATCGTTCTCGTATACAATGCCTCTATGTCAGAATTAAATGAGTACAACGGAAAAGCGACAATGGAAAAAATCACCTCCCTGGCAAAACGACGGGGGTTTGTTTTTCAGTCATCAGAAATTTACGGCGGTCAGAACGGAGCGTGGGATTACGGCCCGCTCGGCGTTGAATTAAAAAACCGGATTGCCAATGCTTGGTGGAAGGAGATGACCCAGCTTCACGATAATATCGTGGGATTGGACGCGGCGATTTTAATGCACCCGCGTACATGGGAAGCCTCCGGTCATGTTGAAAATTTTACCGATCCATTGGTCGATTGTAAAAAATGTAAAACCCGCTTCCGCGCTGATATGATAAGCGAAGAAAACCTGGCGGAAAAAAAATGCCCGGACTGCGGAGGAGAGTTAACCGACACCAGAAAATTCAACCTGATGTTCAAGACCAATATCGGACCTACCGAAGATACCGCCAGCGTTATTTATCTGCGTCCGGAAACCGCCCAGGGTATTTATGTTAATTATAAAAATATAGTTCAATCAAACAGAATGAAAATACCGTTCGGCATCGCGCAAATAGGAAAGGCATTCCGTAATGAGATTGTTACTAAAAATTTTATTTTCCGCACCTGCGAATTTGAGCAGATGGAAATGCAGTACTTTGTAAAACCAGGAACCGATGAAGAAACATTCAACGAATGGCGCAAACAAAGGTGGTCGTATTACGAAAAACTCGGAGTAAAAATGGATCATCTGCGCTGGCATCAGCACGGGCCGGATGAACTCGCGCATTACGCGAAAGACGCCTACGATATTCAATACCTGTTTCCCATGGGCTGGCGCGAACTTGAAGGTGTCCACAACCGCGCCGGTTACGACCTTGGCCGCCATTCACAGTTTTCAGGTAAGGATATGCAGTACATCGATCAGGACAACAACAACGAGCGCTACATCCCTTACATTATCGAAACATCCGCGGGACTTACACGAAATGTACTGATGATCCTCTGCGACGCCTACGACGAAGAGCAGGTTGCCTCGGACAAGAATTCGGACAGTTCCGAAGGAACTGCAAACGGAACCGCAGATGATTGGAGAACAGTTCTTCGCTTTCATCCCAATCTCGCGCCTGTAACTGTAGCAATTCTTCCGCTGATGAAAAAGGACGGACTTGCTGAACTTGCGCAGGACATCCGCGCAGAACTAAAAGAAGATTACGCTACAGACTACGATCAGGCGGGAGCGATAGGACGGCGCTACCGCAGACAGGATGAAGCGGGTACACCTTTTTGTGTTACAGTGGACTACCAATCCAAAGAAGACGGAACAGTAACACTGCGCTTCCGAGATTCAATGGAACAGGTAAGAGTGCCGAAAACGGAACTTGCCGCACGGCTGAAGCAGGAGATAAAAACATATAAAAGGATTAAGTAATAATTACCAAATAGAAAATGTAAGTTGCTAAATTTGGTAATTATGAGCTAAAATGTAGGTATGGACGAGAAAGTCCTTTTTGATAAACTGGACAGAATAATTCTACTTTTGGAACAATCCAACAAAGAACCGTCATTGGCAATTCGAATTGCAAATGGTATAGCAACAGGTGTTGGTATTATGAGTATTCTCGCAGTTATTGATATAATCAGATCGTGGATAGGAGGATAGAAATTATGGATGAAAAAAGCGTTTGGATACTTGTTTTAGCTTTCGGATGTCTGATATCCAGTGGTGTAATTTTCTACCTTACAAATAAACTAAAAAAAATGAGGTAATTACTTTACCTATTCATATACCTATGTTCCTGACCGTCTGTCTTAATCCAACAATTCAAAAAACTTTACAGTTCTCTTCAATAGTGCCAGGCACTGTCAACCGGGCAAAATCTCACCGTCTTGATGTCAGCGGCAAAGGGATCAATGTTACACGGGTTTTGACTCAATTGGGAAAAAAGGCTATGCACCTAACGCAGTTAGGCGGCGATATGAGGCCGCTTTTTCTCTCCATGTGTGAGCAGGATAAACTTTCTGTTGAATGGGTAGAAAGCAATTGTCTGACCTCTGGTCAGACAGGCCAAATCCGTTTTTGCTACACCGTACTCACCGATACAGCTGTTACTGAACTGGTTGAAGAATCGGAAGCGGTTGCCCCGGGAACTGAGGAACGGCTGCTGGAAAAATTTGATGCTCTTCTTGAAAAAAAAACTAACGCTGTAAAATGTTTAATCATTTCCGGCACAAAGGCAACAGGGTTCTCAGATATGGTGATTCCTGACATGGTTCGCAAGGCAAAAGAAAAGGGGATAAGTGTTATAATTGATATAAAAGGAAAAGATTTAATTAACAGCCTTCAATATGAGCCGGATGTTGTTAAACCGAATCTTTTTGAATTTGCCGGAACATTCATGCCTGACTTGATTAAGGATAATGATCTTGCAGGAAATGACAATATTACAGAAGAACGTATTAAATCAACTGTAATGGAAATCGCGCAAAAATATAAATGCAGAATCATTTTAACCAATGGCAGCCGGAAAATATTGGCCGCTGACAAGAGCAATTTTTATTACGTTGAATTTGAACCTGTAAAAGCGGTAAATTCAACCGGCTGCGGGGACGCGTTTACCGCCGGTCTTACCTCAGCAATGGAAGACAATTGGTCTGCAAATCATCCTTTAGATTTTAACGCGGCAATTAATGAAGGTATCCGCTGCGGCGCATTAAACGCCAACCTTGTAAAACCCGGGGTTATACGATAAAATATTATATGGGGAAGGGATGCAGCATATTATAATTGAGTATGCTAAATCAGCATTTAAACATNATATAAAAGAAGCAGATATTCACCATGCCCTTCTACATCCTGTATATGATGAAATTCAGGATTCAAATGATGATAGACATTTGTTATTGGGATTTGATCGCAGTTTAAATATGCTGGAAATTNCGTATANTGTAATTGATGAACAGAGATTTAAGGTGTTCCATGCCATGAAGTGCAGGAATATATATCNTAACCTGATCAGGAGGTAACAGTGCCGGATTTGACNGAAGAAGAATATGATGCTCTTGATGAAATATGGACGAACAACCCNCCCAAAGTATCAGGCGATGGGAAAAACGGTTTTTTTATGAAACATAAAAATGAAATTGTCATTTTGGATAATGTCTCTGCTGCATGGCTGCGGGTAAAATGTGAAATTAGCCATAAATCACCAACAGAGATCATAAGCGATTTGGTTCAAAGAGAAATTACTGCGGCAATGTAATTATGGAAAAATCATTAGGCACAATTTTTATTTCTCTTAAACAGGCTCAGGTAAAACTGGCGGCAGAAAACCGTGCCGCAAAGGACAGAGCGCTTGCCGCCGCCGCCGCTGCGATTGACCGTGAAAGGACCGCAATTCTGGAGGCCAATGCCCACGATGTGGAACAGGCGCGAAAAAGCGGCATGAAAGAGAGTCTTGTTGACCGCCTGCTTCTCAATGATAAACGAATTGATTCTATAATCGAAGGAATGAAAATTGTTATCAAACAGGAAGATCCTATAGGGAGGACACAGGCAGGATGGACGCTGCCTAATGGTTTAAAAATTGAAAAAGTTACAGTGCCAATGGGAGTCGCTGCAATTATATATGAGTCGCGTCCCAATGTAACCGCGGACTGCGCAGCGCTTGCCTATAAAGCAGGCTGCTCTATTCTGTTACGTGGTTCGTCTTCCGCGCTTGAATCCAACAAAGCGTTGGTAAAGGCTATCAAGGCAGGGCTTAGCGAAGGCAGCGGTATCGCGGATGCCGTAGCTCTGGCGGAATCAGGCAACAGAGACGAGGTTGACATAATACTCAAAGCGCGTGGTTTTATTGATGTTGTTCTGCCTCGCGGAGGACATGAGTTGATCCGCCGTGTAGTTGAAAACGCGCGTGTCCCGGTAGTAGAAACAGGCGAAGGCAACTGTCATATATATGTTGAACCTTCATTTCTGAGATCACGCGCGGAAATAGATAACGCAGTAGAAATAATTTTAAATGCGAAACTGCAAAAACCAGGCGCGTGTAATGCAGTGGAGACAGCGCTTGTACATAAAGATGCTCTTGCAATGCTCATGCCCGTTCTTGCTGAAAAAATCGCAGGTAAGGCGGAACTGCGCTGCGACGCTTCTTCAAAAACCGCTATAGGCGTTCCGCCGGCTGGACTTGTTTTGAAAGACGCAACAGAAGAAGACTGGGAGACTGAATTCCTTGATTTTATTCTTGCGGTTAAAACTGTAGATTCCTGCGATGAGGCAATCGCACATATCAACCGGTATGGAACAAAACATTCGGAAGCAATTCTTACCAATGACCTGAAAGCAGCGGAAAAATTCCGCGCGCAGGTGGACGCGGCCTGCGTATATGTTAACGCGTCTACACGTTTTACAGACGGCGGAGAATTTGGCTTTGGCGCGGAGTTGGGAATTAGCACACAAAAATTTCATGTCAGAGGGCCAATGGGACTTGATGCACTTACAACAATAAAATATCTTGTAACAGGCTCCGGGCAAATACGGGTTTAAATAAATGATTTCACAACTGATTGCTGACGCGCGAAAGATAATTTTTAAAATTGGTTCCAACACTCTCGCAGGCAGCGATGGAAAAATAAATTATTTTTTTCTTGATGAGTTCGCCGAACAAACAGCGGCGCTGATGAAGAAAGGAAAACAAATTGTAATTGTTTCTTCAGGAGCACAGATAGCGGGTCTTTCTGCAATGGACAAGTGGGCGCGTAAGAAGGATATTCACTACAGACAGGCATTATGCGCGGTAGGACAGGTGCAGCTTATGAAAGCCTGGCAGCAAGCGTTTGATGAAAACGGTTTTCATATTGCGCAGATCCTTTTAACCCGTGAAGATTTTAGCGATACCAACAGAACATTGAATATGCGCAATACCCTCTTTACGCTGGTAGATGAAGGGATAATCCCAATAATTAATGAAAACGATACAGTCTCTGTGGAAGAAATAAAAATCGGAGACAATGACACATTAGCCGCAAACTCAGCGATTTTGTGGAGCGCCGATCTTTTAATACTTTTCAGCGACATTGACGGACTGTATGATAAAAACCCCAAGGAGTTTCCGCAGGCGGAATTGGTTGAAGAAGTGCGTGATATTGACTCAGTCAGAAAAAATATTACGATAGGAGCCGCAAACAATTTCGGTACAGGAGGGATTGCCACTAAACTCGACGCAGCCCAGCTTGCGCTTTCATACGGCATCCCAACCATTCTGACAAACGGCGGCTCCCCCCGCAGTGTAGAAGCTCTGGCGGCAGGCGCTCAAAAGGGAACCGTGTTTCTGGCATAATAAAACAATCAAACATTATTTTTTTTTCTGAAAATTTTTATCAAAGCAGATAGATTCTGATCCTTAACAAGCGCCAGCAAAGCTATCCCGAATAAAATAAAAATGACTGCATTAATTATTAAAGGTATCCCGTAAGAAATAAACCGCCCTCTGCCGGCAAAAATTGTTTGCAGTACCGGAGAAAGAAAATAAATGGGAAAAACCGCCAATCCGGAAATAATCAGAATTTTTATTATATATATTAAAATGGAGCCAAGTTTAAATCCACAGGAAATATTTTGATTCCTTTTTAAAAAAACAAGAAGAAGAACAGTGTTTATAACGCTGGCGAGAGACAGAGCTAAAGCGATGCCTGCTCCCTTAAGCGGTCTAACTAAAATAATGGCAAGGCATATATTCGCGCCGAAGGAGGCAATCCCTGCAAAAGTTGGAGACTTGGTATCACTTTGCGCGTAAAAAGCCGGAGCTATAATACGGTTAAGAGCGATAAAGAAAACGCCCGGCATAAGAAAATAAAAAGCGGATAAAGTCAGACTAACAGATGTTTCATCAAAATTGCGGTTTTGATACAGGACACGGATTAAACACTCTCCCTCCATGAGTGAAAAAAAAGTAACCGGTATTGTTATCAGCGCTATTATGTTCATCGCGGAGATAAGCCGTTTATTAAAAATTTCCCATTGAGATGATTTTGCATAATTGGCAAGGTTTGGAAGAAGTACTGTCCCAATCGAAACCGCAAAAATTCCAAGAATTAACTCTTGCAGCCGGAGCGAATATTGAATGCTTGATACAACGCCTTCACCGGCTCTTCCTGCCAGAGTTGTTGAAACTAAATCATTTAACTGGTAAGCAGCCATTCCAATGATGGTAGGGCTAATCAAGCGCAATACTTTACGAGTACCAGGATTTGTAACAGCTCTTTTCAAATTAGTGAAAAAGAAGCTATGTCCCTGTTTTAAAACAAATGGGAACTGAATAACAATTCCAAGAAAACCGCCGATTAGAATACCTGCCGCCATAGCCCTTGCAGGGTTTTTTGTGAAAGGGCTTAAACCATAAGCGCATAATATGGTAACAACATTTAAAATAATCGGAGCAAGCCCTGATGGAGTAAATATATGATGACTGTTTAGCACTCCCTGATAGAGAGCGGCCAATGAAATTAAAGCAAGAAAAGGAAACATAATCCTTGTAAGAAGAACGGTTTCATCAAATTCATCTATGCCTATCAATCGAACGAGTAACGGGGCCGCAAGAATTCCTATAATAACTATAATAATTAATAAAAATGTTAAAAAAGTAAAAAAACACGATAGAAATTCCTGAGTTTTTTCACGGTTATTTTCCAACAGATATTCCTTAAATGTTGGAATAAAAGCGACAGAAATTGATCCTTCCGCGAATAACCGGCGGAATAAATTAGGCAGCATAAAAGCCACAGAAAAAGCGTCAGATAGCGCGCTTGTACCAAGAAGGCTTGCTTTAGTAACTTCGCGAAGCAGTCCAAGAATTCTGGATAATAATGTCAGAAGGGACAGCATTGATCCATGACGTACAAGTGATCCTGTTGTTTGCTTCAAATGATCATGTTGAGAAGTGTTGGTTTTATTTTCCTGCGGAACAGAGTTGTTATCTTCATTTTTCATTGTTTCGCCCTGATATTTATTGTTTTTGGCAAAATATATTCCTAAAAATAATGTTATGCAAAAGCTCTTATCAATTGAACATTATACCTTTTTACCCAATGACTTTCTACAGCAAACAGCAGGGCATTAAACATCTTAATACTTGACAAGTATTATTAATATTATTATTGTAAAATATAATTTTTTATGGTAATTAAGGCATTTATATAGGATAAAGATATGTTATTTAGTTCGCTTGTATTTTTGCTTTTATTTTTACCATTATGCTTAATTATTTATCATACTTTGCCAAAGAAAAAACTAATTTACCGTAATATTTTTTTACTTGCTGTTAGTCTGATATTTTATGCATGGGGAGGAACATGGTATTTTTTATTGATGATGTCGGTTATTACCGTTAATTATCTTGGAGCCTTATGGATTTCAAATAATTTAAAAAACGTAAATACCGAAAATGAAAATCAATCAAAAAAAAATTCCAAATTTATTATAGTACTGCTCGCGAATCTGGGAGTATTGTTTTATTTTAAATATTTTAATTTCTTTATCAGCATTATCGCGCTGATAACATCACGAAACATAAATATTTTTGAAGTTCTTTTGCCGATAGGCATTTCGTTCTATTTATTTCAGGCAATGTCTTATGTAATTGATGTTTACAACGGAAAAGTTAATATGCAAAAAAACATTTTCAAGCTGGCTTTATATATATCTTTATTCCCCGCGTTGATTGCCGGTCCGATAATAAAATACGCTGATTTAGAACATCAGATAAACAACCGCGTACATTCCTCACATGATTTTTATATTGGGGTGAAAAGATTTATCTACGGGCTGGTAAAAAAAGTTATAATTGCAAATAACCTGGGCGAGGCAGCTGACAGCATTTTTGCAAACCACCCGTCAACGATTGGTATGAGCGTCGCATGGATTGGAGTTATTTTTTACGCATTGCAGATATATTACGATTTCAGCGGATATTCGTGCATGGCAATAGGCTTGTCAAAAATGTTCGGATTCAATATTAAAGAAAATTTTAACCATCCTTATATATCTGCATCTATTACAGAATTCTGGAAACGGTGGCATATATCTTTGACAAGCTGGTTTCGTGAGTATGTTTATTATCCTTTGGGCGGCAATCGTAAAGG
>WQSN01000017.1 GCA_009787835.1 Treponema sp. | reverse complement strand
TCCAATACATCCTGCATTTGCTCGATATTCACAAGATATCCAACAGCTCCTACAATCTGCCTTGCAGTATCATCAACAATAGGTCTCATCATTCTGACCACATGCCCTTCTTTCCCTAGAATTTGTCTCGGTATGGGAGGTTCTACCCTGTCTTTTAAGTTGTTGATATTAAGGCTGTTCAGGTACGCATATGTGGCGTCTATATCTGTATTTACTCTTACTTGCACAGTGCCGGTTTCCCTTGTATAACTCATAGCGTACTGCCCAGCAGGACCGGAACCCGTCCTGCCGACCATCCGCGCGTCCAGACCGTCAAGGGCATTAGGTTTCCAAACCGTGTAAATCTGCAAATACTCAGGATTGGCTTCCATGACTGCCAATATCATTTCGTCAAAACGGTCCCGCCGTTCTTCTGCCGCGAATCTCTGGTACTGAGAAAGTATATTTTCGAGTGTACCAAGCATCGTAAAACGGGCATTTTGCCGGCCTTCCCAGAACGCAGCCTCTTTGTCTGCAATTAAATGAATTACATCTCTGTTCAGCTTAATTGCAATTTCAGACGAACTGTTAAGCAGAATAATCGAGATTGTCGCAATAACGACAATCAGTATGGCGATTACCATAATACTCAATCTGAATTTCAACTTCATTTTTTACCACCTTTATTTAGTACATATTTTAATCATAATCTAAATCTACCAAAAATAAAAGATTATTACTATACATCTAATCCATTTTTTCATGGGTATTTCTTCTTAAATCCGCCAACTCTCGCGGAAGCTGTGACATTAAGGGAAGAACGCTCTCCCCTTATTAAATATTGGTATCCAATACCCGCAATCATGGCGGCATTGTCGCCGCATAGGTCAAGGGGAGGGAAAATACAGCGAAGGTTATCATGTTCCGCAAGACGGAATCTAAGGAAACTGTTTGCCGCGACTCCGCCGCCTGCGACTATTACGGTAAGAGCGGTATCCTGCACCGCGTTAAAAAGAGCTCGTAAAAGGATTTGCACTGCTGTCTTCTGGAATGAAGCTGCGATATCTTCGTTTGTATGCCCGCCTTTTTTCTTTTTGAATAAATCAATCTGGTTAATTACCGCGTTTTTTAACCCCGAGTAAGACACATCATAGCGGTGATCTCCCTTGTGAAGCGAAGGCATTGGAAAATTAAAAGCGCCGCTGTCGCCATTACGCGCCATTTTATCGATTACCGCTCCACCGGGATAGCCGAAATTGTAAAACTTTGCCACCTTGTCAAAAGCTTCGCCAGCAGCGTCGTCAATTGTGGTTCCCAGAACTGTAATATCGTCAAAATTATCCGCTCTGCAGATAATCGTATGCCCACCGGAAACCAAAAGCCCCAGAAAAGGATACTCTGGTCTTTGATCGCTAATATTGGTAATTTGCTCTTTATTAACAGGCAAAAGACGCGGAGCGTACAAATGCGCCAGCATGTGATCCACCGCGATAAACGGGATGTCACGAGCCCACGCGAACGCTTTTGCAAATGAAAGTCCGACAAGAAGCGAGCCGAACAAACCGGGACGGTTGGTAACAGCGACAGCGTCAATATCCGTTACATCCAGTTCCGCTTTATCAAGCGCTTCCTTTGTTACCGCGTAGATCCATTCAGTATGCTTACGGCTGGCGATTTCCGGCACTACCCCATTCCACGGCGCGTGATACGGTATTTGGGTGGCGATAACATTTGAGACTATTTTTTCTCCGTCTTCCACAACAGATGCCGAGCATTCATCGCAGGATGTTTCTATGCCAAGAACTTTCATCTTTTCACGATTATATCAGAAGCTGTTTTTATATTATAACCCTTTTTTACATAAAGCGGGATTTGCTCCGCCAGAAGAGGCGCTAACTCCCCCGACCAAACATGGCCAATCATAACCGCGCTTCCGTATTCTTTAGATCTTGCAAGAGCGGTTGAAATATAATGAAGCATTGAATCTCTATCATTTTCATTGTCGATAAACACATTTCTTTCGGCTATTCGGATTCCCATTTTCTGCGCCACAGCCGGAACAATTGATTCGGCGGTTGTCCGGGAATCAAGAAAATGTAAATTATTCTCGGCGCAAAAAGCGAGTATTGTTTCAACAGCGCCGCTGTCCATGGTTATTTTTGACCCTTGATGATTATTAATACCGGCGATAGGTCCTACTTCCGCGACATTGCGTTCCAGTATCGAACGAATTTCTTCTGCGCTCATGCCGGAATAAATCGCGCCTGGACCGGGGTTCTGCGCTCCAATAGCTTCCATCGGCTGATGCAGAAAAACTTCCTTACCGGCGGCTCTTATCCGTCTGGCGGCTTCGGCTGAATAAGGCAGACCAGGCAGCACCGCGATTGTCAAAGGTACCGGAATTTTTAAAAACGGTTCCAGTTCACGCAGATTGTTACCGGCGTCATCAATCACAAATACAAGCGTTCCCGAATTTTCAATTAACTGTTCCGTAACTCTTTGAGGTACAGCAGTTGAAACAACGCTTGCGGGGGACGGAGCGGTATGTAAAGGCTGATCTGTAATATAGTTTGCGGGTTCAGGTTCAACAAATGCCGGTTCGCCAGTGGTTTGCGCGTCTATAGTTTCACCAGGTAATACATATTCAGAGACAGACACCCTATTCATACCAGAACGAATCAATATTACAGCTAATGATACGCAGACGGATATAATAACCAGTACGCCTGTGAGAAAAATGGCATGAAACACGTCAAAAGATTTTCTTTTTACGTTTTTATCCTGAGTTTTCGCAGTTTTAGCCTGTTTCTTGTTTTTATTTTGCGCTGCGCCCGCGTAATGCGTGCGTTTCTTCTGAAGATTGCCTGTTTTGGAAATTACTGCCTGTTTTTTCATGTTTATAGAATTAATTATCGGCAGTTACAATTACAAATGAGCAATGAGAAATTGGAAATGGGAAAAATCAGCGATCCAGCGGAGCTTCAAAAATTACCGGCTCTCCGCGGCAGCTTAATTTATGTTCCTCGATGCGGAATGAAGCGCCGTCGATTAGGTTAATAAATTTCCCTTCCTTTACCTGTTCAATGGAGACAACTGATGTGCTGCCTTTAAGGCTGAATACGCCGATCATCATGCGCTTTTGCGTTTTGTGAACAGCCGCGATAATATCAGAAGAAAACGCTTTGACGCTGTACTGGGAATCGGCAAAGACAGAATCTTTTTTAATTTTATATAATGCCGCCATGTACTTGGAAATATCGCATCCTGTGTTCCAGTTAACTTTATCGTTTTCAAAAAGGCTGGGATGGTGATCGTTTTGTGTTTCCTGCCCGGCGTAGATCATGGCGGTTCCCTTTTGAAAATATAAAAAAGCTGTCCAGTTAAATAAAGCCTTTTCATCGGGGACATAGAACTTTATGCGCCTTTGATCGTGATTTTCCAGGCAGCGGAGTTTTACATAATTGGCGGGATATACCATCTCCTGGTTATTAATCCTGTCAGCATATTCGGCAAGAGAATTTTTCCCTTCAAGATAACCTGTGTACCAATCATAAATATCATAATCATAAGTAATATCAAAAGCGCTAAAAACCTCTGAATCGGAAAGACATGGAAACCCAAGCGAACGGTTATAAAAAATAAAGGATGGATGAACAGATTCGGCAAGCCAAAGACAATTCGGATTAATTAATGATACCTCTTCCCGCGCGCGTTTCCAAAAATCCAGCGGTATCAGTGATGCGACATCGCATCGGAATCCATCAACCAGCTTTGCCCAGTATTTTAAAGTTTCTATCAGGTAATCCCAAAGAGCGGCCTGATTGTAATCAAGATCAATAACATCCAGCCACGCACCGGTCCTGTTTCCGAATGAGCCGTCAGGTTTGCGGAAAAACCATTCGGGATGATTTTTCACAAGCCAGGAGTCAGGCGAGGTATGATTGTACACCACATCAATGATGCATTTCATACCCCGCTTGTGGATTTCGTTTACAAGGGAGACAAAGTCTTCATAAGAGCCGTATTCCGGGTTTACTGTTCTGTAGTCCTCATTCGCGTAAGGGCTTCCAAGAGTTCCTTTCCGGTTTTTCTTACCGATAGGATGAATTGGAAGCAGCCAGATAATGTCTGTTCCCAGCTCTTTTATTCTGCCCAGATCGCGTTCGAGTCCTTTGAATGTGCCTTCTTCGCTGTGGTTACGGACATATACCGAATAAATTACCAGATTGCGAAGATCAGTTCCCGTATTCCCAGCCATATAGTCTCCCCTGAAAATTTACATTAGCGTCTTGGATTTGTGTAACGATTGTAAGCGTCCATCCTCAACTGGAGAATCCGCTGGAAACCCATTTGATTAAGCCGCGCGATATACGCGTCCCATTCAGCGTCTATGCCGCCCTGTGTAATCCATTTTACCATGGTCTGTGCAATATAAACGTCAATATCATAGGAAAGAGACTCTATTTCATCACTTTCCCTTTGTGTGAAAATAACGCGTGGGAACGGTTTTACAACATACGGATCTGATGCTCTTGAGATTTCCCATTTAAATCCGTCGCCGCTTGTCGGAGAAAGAATAATAAAGTCATTGAAACCAGCCTGAACATATTTCGGACCAAAGTCTCTTAAACTCTGATCCCAGTACCATGCGTCGGCGCTTGTTCCGGCGGGAGGATCATTTAATGAATATGTGCCATTTGAATTCGCGCGAATTACAGTTCCGATAGCTCCCCAGAAATTCTGGATGCTTGCTTCATTTGTGTAGAATTCATCAAGCCAGCGGGCTGCCGCTTCGGGGTACTGGCAGAAGGTTGTAATTAAAGCCTGGTTTCTGGCGATAGCGAAGATACCGTCTGGATCCCCGGATACATAACGTCCGCCGTCAGGACCAACAAGCGGTGGAATTGCTACATATTGACTGCTCCACTGACCAAAGTCCGAGTCGGGAGTCCACGCAAAATGCGCGCCAACAAGAGGAGCTGCTGCATTCATTCTTTTTCCGGTGACCATACTCCAGTTCTGTGTAAAGGACTCAGGATCGATAAGCCCTTCCTGCCAAAGAGTTCTGAGCCATCTTACGCCTGCTTTGTAATTCTCGCTTGTGTAAATCGGGAAAGGCCTTCCGTCTTTGCCGATAGACATACCTGAACCGTAAATATCGGTAATACCGAAGGGGTTGAATATGTCCATGACAACACCGCTGCCCCTGGGATTGCCGTCATTGTAGAAAGCAAGCGGGAATTCATCATTGGTATTTCCGTTTCCGTTAGCGTCCTGGGCCTTAAACTGTCTTAGGACATTTGTGTACTCATCAAGCGTGTTAGGTATCGCGAGTCCAAGTTTATCAAGCCATGTTTTGTTAAGAATCCAGTGGTTGCGTGTCGCCGGTCTTTTCGGCAGGTTGTTCGCCAGAGAGTACATTCTCCCGTCAGGATATGTTGTTACCTGGCGGAAAGCCGGATACTCAATTAATGCTCTTTTGTAATTTGGCATGTACTGATCGATAAGAGTATCCAGCGGGCGGAAGTACTCAAGGTTGTTCATAATATCTACATCCCTGAATGTCTCACTTCCCAGAATAATGTCGGGGAGCCGGCCGCTCGCAAGGAGAAGAGATCTCTGCTCATCCCATCCATTGTTGGAAACTGTTTGCCATCTAATTCTGACATTAGTCCGTCTTTCAAGTTCCCTGAGCCACGCGTTCTGCACAAAGCTGTCTCCCATGTCGCCCCAGCGCATTGTCAGCACATGCAGTTCAACCGGCTGGTTAAAAATCGGCATACCGGATGCGTTGAACCCTGATGCAGAACCAGTTGGCGCCGCCTGTGGCCTGCCGGACGCGAATGCGGAGCAGGCAATTACCGTTGTGAGAATGATTCCCACGATTTTTGATTTTGACATCAAATCTCTCCTTCTAAAAAAAATTTATTTGCATGTAATCAGCCTTTGACAGCCCCGATAAGGACTCCCTGGTTGAAATACTTTTGCACAAATGGATACATACACATTACAGGTATGGTTGAAACTATAATCGCGGCATAACGGATAAGCTCTGCTCTGCGTAAAGCGATCAGCATTGCCTCTCCGGTTCCCATCGCGGATGTCATTTCGGCGCTGACAAGAATGCTACGAAGAATTAATTGTAAAGGAAACAGAAAGGCATCCTGTAAATAAATGAGAGCCGTAAAATATGAATTCCACTGATACACAATATGCCAAAGAGTAATTACGGCGATTATTGCCTTGGACAGAGGCAGTACAATGGTAAAGAAATAACGCAGATTACCGCAGCCTTCAATATCTGCGGCTTCCCGCAATTCCGCCGGTATACTGGTCATAAAGAAGGTTCTTATAACAATTAATTCAAAAACAGAAACGGTAAAGGGCAGAACCAAAACCCAGAATGTATTGTATAAACCAAAGGAACGAACTGTGAGGAAGGTGGGAATTAATCCGCCGGAGAAAAACATGGTAACAAGGAAAAAGATGGTAATAAACTTACAGAAGGGCATATCCTTTCTGGACAGAGCGTAAGCCGCAGGAATATTAATCGCAAGATGAATTAATGTTCCGACCGCCGCATACAGAATCGTGTTACGGTAACCAATCCATATTCTTTGGTTTTCAAGCAATGCTCTGTAACCGTCCAGAGTAAAACCGACAGGGTGAAGCAAAACCTGGCCTGTTCCAACCGCCGCAGGATTGCTGACAGACGCGATTATGACAAAGTAAACCGGATATACAGTAATAATAATCGAAACCGCGGCTATAAAATAAATAACTATGTTAAAAACGGTATTTTGAAGATTTGTTCTTCTGTATGAAATTTCCCTTTGAGGAATAATCAGGGGAGAGTCAAAAGTTTTTTCAATACTTTTCATATTTACTTTCCCCTACCACAACGCTGTTTCATTCAGTTTTTTGGAAATAAAATTGACTGTAAGAAGGAGCGCCAAATTTATAACTGTGTTGAATAAACCAACCGCCGCGGAATAGCTGTATTGAGCGTTAATAATGCCTGTTTGATATACATACGTGGAAATTACCTCGCTTGCGGATCTGTTAAGAGGATTCTGCATAAGGTATATCTTTTCAAAACCAATGTTCATTATATTGCCTGCGCGCAGGATAAGAAGGATACAGGCTGTAGGCAGAAGCATTGGAAAGTCTATCCTCCACATTCTCTGCCAGCGGTTAGCTCCGTCAACAATCGCCGCTTCGTACAAGGCCGGATCAATCGCTGAAAGGGCTGCAAGGTAAATAATGCTGTCCCAGCCTGTATGCTGCCAGACATCCGTCCATACATACACGCTGGAAAAAGCTTCCGGCATTCCCATCAAATTGGGCGCTGTTTTCCCGAAGAGGCGGAAAAGATGGCCGATAAGCCCTGAACCCGGTGAAAGCATTATAAGAATTATTCCGACCATAACTACTGTGGAAATAAAATGGGGCATATAACTTATTGTCTGGAATGTCTTTTTAAAAACCTTGCTCTTCATCTGGTTAAGTATCAGAGCCATGATGATAGGCAGGGGAACTGTTGCCAGCATGTGATAGAAACTGATGGTGATTGTATTTTTTATTACAAGGCTGAACTGGAATGAATTAAAAAATCTTTCAAAATGCCTGAAGACCGGATCTGAAAATGGGCTGCCCAAAATTCCAAGCGCGTTCCTGTAATCCTTAAACGCAATGATTACCCCATACATCGGCAAATAGGCAAAACAGAAAGATAAAATTATCGCTGGAAAAACAAGCAGGTAAAGACCGGCGCATCTTTTTATTTTAATTAAGCTGATTTCTTTGTTTTTGCGAACCGCAAAGGCTGCCACTGGTTACCTCCTTATTAGTATAAAAAACGCCGTTACTGTTTTACTTAAAAAAATGATTTCAATCCAAAATTAAACTCTTTCGCTTAATAAAAGGTTAAACGCTTAACTGGATTCTAAATAGTATAAACCTCAATATAAAGACTGTCAAGTATTTTCTTTTCTTTTTTTAGACAAAAATTTTACACTGCCGCGTTCAATCAATTCAACATCCAGCATTGTATTTACGGGAGGCACATTATCCCCTTCAATCTGGCGGAATAAAAGATCAGCGACAATTTGCACTTTCCGGCTGATATTTTGCCTGATTGTAGTTAAACCGGGCATAAAATCAGACGTGATGGACAGATCATCAAACCCGATAACAGAAATATCCTGCGGTACTTTTATTCCGTTATTCGACAATGTTCTGATCAGTGCAAAAGCAAGTTTATCGGCGCTGACAAAAAATCCGGTTATTCCGCCATTATCTTCCATTAATTGAGAAGCGATATTATTAAGGCAGTCATCCGGAGCGGATTCTGGAACATAAAAAAATTGTTTGTCTGACATTTCAATGTTATGAGACTTAAAAACCGACAAAAAACCGCCAAGTCTTTCCGGGACAACGCTTTTTTCCATCAAAGGATATGTATACCCGACAAAACTTAGGTTCCTATGTCCCATTTTTAAAAAATATTCGGCGGCAAGAACTCCCCCCTTAAAATCATCGATTCCTACATTATTAATGTTTTGCTGTGTTGTATAACTGTCTGTAAAAATGAGCGGAATATGAATTTCTTCCTGAATTTTTCTTGAGTATACTTCTGATGTTCCGATAAACACTGCTCCGTCAACATTCCACGACCGCAGGCTTTTAATTACTTCATCATAACTAGTTACATAACGGACCATAAAATAATATCCGCGATCCTGCACAGCGCCCACAAGTTCACCGAAAAATTCAGCGCAGTAGGGATCTTTGAGCATATTCGCTCCCTGCGCGCCCATGAGAATTCCGGCTATTATATGGGAAGATTTTACGGCAAGGGTCCGCGCTGAAGAGTTTGGCACATAATGCCTGTTTTCAATTATCGCGCGGATTCGCTTCGCGTTGTCATTGGACACTTTGGACAGATTTCCGTTAATAACATTAGATACAGTAGCTATGCTGACGCCGGCTTCATCGGCAATGTCCTTTAGCGTTACCATAATAATATTCAGTTACCACAATAAGCAAATAAAGTTCAAGCCCTGTACAGGACAGACTTATCTTGAATAAAATACATAAGTTATGGATAATAACATATAAAAATAAAAACTACTAAACGATTAAGGAGTGCTAATTAATGAAAAAGAAAATCATTCTTGCCTATTCGGGCGGACTGGATACTACGGTGATTATTCCCTGGTTAAAAGAGAATCAGGATTGCGATGTCATAGCTGTATGCGTCGATGTCGGCCAGGCGGCAGACTGGAAGGCGATTCAAAAACGGGCGATGGCAACCGGAGCCAGCGCATGTTATATCGCGGATGTAAAAAAAGAATATGTTGAAGAATACATCTGGCCCGCCCTGAAGGCCGGCGCGGTTTATGAGGATAAATACCTTCTTGGCACATCCACAGCCCGTCCTCTGATCGCCAAAGTGCTGGTCGAATACGCGCGCAAGGAAAAAGCGCAGGCTATCGCGCACGGAGCGACAGGCAAGGGAAATGATCAGATCCGATTCGATCTTGGAATCACTGCCCTTGCTCCCGATCTTGAAATAATCGCTCCATGGCGGGTATGGAAATTAAAAAGCCGCCAGGATGAAATGAGGTATCTGGCCAAAAGAAAAATCCCCTTGCCGGTAGATAAAAAAACATCCTACAGCATGGACGACAATCTGTGGCATATATCACACGAAGGTCTGGAACTTGAAGATCCGTCCGCAGAACCATTGTTAAAAAAAATGCTGTCGATAACTGTCGCGCCTGAAAAAGCGCCCAATAAACCTGAGTATGTTGAAATTGAATTTGAAAAGGGCATTCCCGTTGCGCTTAACGGCAAAAAATTGGAAGGCGCAGCAATTATTAATCAATTAAATAAAATCGGCGGCGCAAACGGCATCGGCATAACAGATCTTGTAGAAAACCGGGTAGTTGGAATGAAAAGCCGCGGCGTTTACGAAACTCCCGGCGGCAGCATTCTTTATTATGCGCATCAGGAACTGGAGCATATCTGCCTTGACAGGCAGACTTACGCTTTTAAGCAGCAGGTTTCGCTTAAACTGAGCGAGCTTATCTACGGTGGCCTTTGGTTTACACCGTTACGCGAAGCGATTTCCGCGTTTGTGGATGTCACCCAGCAGAATGTAAGCGGCAATGTAAAACTTAAACTTTACAAAGGTTCAATAAACGCAGCCGGCGTATCCTCCTCTGATTCTCTTTACAATGCAAGTCTTGCAAGTTTTACAACAGGCGAACTTTTCAATCATGCCGACGCAAAGGGCTTTATTAAACTATACGGACTGCCGGTGCTTGTACGCTCACTTATGGAACAGGAAAAGAAAAGCGGAGTCAAACCCGCCGCTTTGGCCGCAACAGCATCCAAAAAACCAAAAGCTCCCGCGAATAAATCAGCTAACCCGAAAAAAACAGGCGGCAGCAGGGGAAGACCAAAAAAGAAATAGAAAAGAGTTGAGAGAAATGAGAAGTGAAGGAAGAGCAGCATTTCTCTTTTCTCTCCTGTTAGGTAAATGGCAAAGAATAAAGGGCAAAAAACAAATGATTCTCATTTAAAATCCAAACCTCTTTGGGCAGGGCGGCTAACGCAGGGACCAGAGGAAGAGGCTTTTGCTTTTCAGGCATCCATAAATATTGATAAGCGGTTTGTTTTTGATGATATTAAAGGCAGCAAGGCTCATGTCTCGATGTTAGGCAGGCAGGGGATAGTACCAAAAGACAGCGCGGAGAGGATAGCGCTCGAGCTTGAGAAAATAGCGGGTGAAATTAAAAACGGTAAACTGGAAATTGATTCACGCGCCGAGGATATACACACATTTTTGGAAACAGTATTGACAGAGCGGCTGGGCGAAAGCGGAAAGATGGTTCACGCCGGGCGAAGCCGCAATGATCAGACGGCTGTCGATTTTCGTCTGTATTTAAAAAGGGCGGTTCCGCAGTTACAGTCACAGTTGGCTGCAACAATAAATACATTGCTTGATACGGCGCAGTTGCACGTAACGAGCGTAATGCCAGGCTACACTCACCTGCAGAGAGCGCAGCCTGTGACACTGGGGCATCACATAACGGCGTGGTGCGCCGCTCTGGAGCGCGATCATTCCCGTTTCCGCGACGCGCTCGCAAGGCTGGATGAATGTCCTCTAGGCAGCGGAGCGCTGGCCGGCTCTGCCCTGCCGCTTGATCGCAAAACCGTGGCGCAGGAACTTGGCTTTAAACGTCTTTGCATTAATTCCATGGACGCAATCGCGGACCGCGACTTTGTTCTGGAACTGTCGGGCGCTTGCGCGATTACGATGGTTCACCTCTCCCGCTTCTGCGAAGATATTGTTCTTTGGGCAAGCGAAGAATTTAAATATATTGAACTATCAGAATCATGGAGCACAGGATCATCGATCATGCCGCAGAAAAAAAATCCTGATTTCGCCGAACTTATCCGCGGAAAGAGCGGAAGAACCGCCGGCAACCTTGTCACGCTTTTAACATTGCTGAAAGGTCTTCCCTATGCGTATAACAAGGATCTGCAGGAAGACAAGGAAGCCCTCTTTGACAGCATGGACACGCTTAACGCGTGCCTTCGCATGTTCGCCGGCATGATGGGCAGCGCAAAATTCAATCTAAAACGCATGAAAGGTGCGTGTTCAGGCGGTTTCATGGAAGCGACAGACACGGCGGAATACCTTGTCCGCAAGGGGCTGCCATTCCGCGCCGCTCACGGGACAGCCGCCTTGATTGTGCGCGGCTGCATTGAAGCGGGCCATAAAAATATTTCAGGTTTAAGCATGGTGGAATTAAAGAAATATTCCAAACTTTTTGAAGAAGATATCTATAAAGCAATTACACCCGCCGCCTGCATAAAAGCTCGCGATCTGCCGGGCGGTCCTGCGCCAAAAGAAGTAAGACGGCAGATAAAAATACTGAGAAAAAAGATTGTATAATGTGCAGTAAATACCAAGCGGAAACAACTTAGCGATCTCCGCGCCTGTGTAGGATTAAATCTGAATGAAGCATTAAGAATATTTATGAATGATAAAGAAAAATTTATAACGCTTTTGGAAAAATTCATCGCGTTAGCTGCAATACGTCTGAGCGATGATGTCATGGCGCGGCTTGAACAGATGCGCAAGGCCGAAGATTCCCCTCTGCAGAAAGCGCTTTATGACAGCTATTTTGAAAATTTAAAAATGGCGGCGGAACTGAAGCGTCCCTGCTGCCAGGATACGGGGATGCTTCAGTTTTACATTAAAACAGGCGCTTCCTTTCCTCATTTGGAAAAAACAGGCGAAGTTATAACAGAAGCGGTGCGCCGCGCGACTGTCAGCGTGCCATTAAGACCGAACGCGATAAATTATTTTAATGATGTAAATACAGGAGATAATACGGGGGAGCGAACACCCTGGATTCATTGGGAAATTGTTCCCGGATATCATGAAATGGAAATTACCCTGTATTTATCAGGCGCGGGATGCAGTTTACCAGGGCAAGCCAAAGTTTTTAAGCCATCAGACGGTCTTGAAGCGATTATTCCCTTTGTGTTTGACATTGTCAGTATTTCAGGCATTAACGCCTGTCCTCCTTTGCTTGTAGGAATCGGTCTTGGACACAACATTGAAAACGCCGCCATTCTTTCCAAAAAAGCGTGTTTAAGATCATTGGGAACTGAACACCCGCACCCAAAAGGAGCGGCGCTGGAACATCGTATAATGGAAGGTTTGAACAATCTTGGCATGGGCGCGCAGGGTTTACGCGGCAACAATTGCGTAATGGGCGTCCATATTGAATCTTCCGCAAGGCATACCGCTACAATAGCCTGCGCGGTAAATGTCTCATGTTATGTGCTAAGGAGGGGGATTATCCGCCTTAAAAGCGATCTGTCGTATGAGTTACCGGCATATAAGGGAGTGCAATTGTAAGTACTCCAGGGAGTGGGGAGTAGAGAATGGGGAGCATCATTAGAAAACTATGCGTGATATAAATATATACAGATATCGAATAACGATCCCTACTCCCCACTCCCTACTCCCCACTCCCCACAAAAGAGGCACACAATGAATAAAACACTAAACCTTCCACTAAATGACGAAGTAATTCACACTTTACAAGCAGGAGACATTATTTACCTCTGCGGATTTCTCGTAACGGGGAGGGATGAAGTTCATCGCAGGGTTGTGGAAGAGGAAATAGCGCCTCCGGTGGATCTGAGCGCAATGGCGATTTATCACGCGGGACCGATTGTCAGGGGAGAAATAAACCGGGAACTTGTTTCTATCGGGCCTACATCATCTGTGCGGATGGAAAAATGGGCAGCCGGTTTTATCGGGAAAACAGGGATAAAAGTCATGATTGGCAAGGGAGGCATGGGGAAAAAAACTGCTGATGCCTGCCGCGAATTTGGCGCAATTCACTGCGTATATCCTGGCGGCTGCGCTGTGTCAGGCGCAAATCAGATCAGTAAAATTGAAAACGTTTTTTGGCCGGAACTGGGAATGGCGGAATGTATGTGGGTTATGCATACACCATGTTTCGGTCCTTTGATTGTCAGCATAGATTCGCGGGGAAATAACCTTTTTCTGGAAAATTCAGCATATTATTTATCCTGCAAGTCCGATGTCTGCGGCAGAATGCTGCGCGAAGCCGGACAGGTATAGCTATATTTATTTTACAACATCAGCGCGAATAATCCTCATGGCATTTAACACCGCAAGAAGCGATACGCCGACATCTGCAAAAACCGCTTCCCACATTGAAGCAATGCCAAAAGCGCCAAGCGCCAGGAAGATCGCTTTTATCCCCAATGTAAAAATAATATTCTGTCTTACAATTTTTCCGGTGTAACGCGCAATATCGACAGCCTGCGCCAGTTTGGAAGGCTCATCTGTCATCAGCACCACATCGGCGGCTTCAATAGCGGCGTCAGAGCCAAGAGCGCCCATCGCCACCCCTATATCCGCCAGCGCCAGAACAGGCGCGTCGTTTATTCCGTCCCCGACAAAGGCAAGACTTCTGTTCTGTTTTCCGGCGGAATTTTTCAAACTTTTTAGTATTTCAACCTTTTCCACTTTTTCATGGGGGAGTAATCCGCCGTATGCCTCGTCCAGTCCCAGTTCAGATGCTACAGCCTCCGCCATAAGCGGATTATCTCCCGTAAGCATTACGGTTTTCCGCACTCCCCTGTCCTTAAGCGCCGGTATAGCGGCGCGGCTGTCGCTTTTTATCTCATCGGAAATAACAATACATCCTGCATACCCGCCGTTATATGCCACATATACCTTTGTCCCGCTGCTGTGCGATTCCCGGAAAACAATACCGTTATCTGACATAAGTTTTTGGTTTCCGGCCAGAATAATTTTACCGTTCATGGCGACGCTGACGCCGCAGCCCGCGATTTCCGTATACCCGCCAAGACTGTCCCTGTTCACATCCTTTACATATTCTTTCATGACAGATAACGCTATGGGATGATTGGAAAAGCATTCGGCGTATGCCGCAAGTTCAAGCAGTTCACTCCCGCTGAAATTTTCCGCGCTCTGAACAGAGGTAACCTTAAACACGCCTGCTGTTAATGTGCCTGTTTTGTCAAACACTACGGTATCCAGATGATTAAAAGCCTCAAGATAATTGCCGCCCTTTATTAATATTCCGCTTTTCGCGGCTCTGCCCAACCCGGCAAAAAAGCCCATCGGGATTGATAAAACTAGAGCGCAGGGACATGAGATAACAAGGAAAACAAGTGCGCGGCGTATCCATTCGCTCCAGATGGCACCAAAAAACAAGGGCGGCAGAACAGCGAGCAAAACGGCGAGAATTACAACAACAGGCGTATAAATACGCGCGAATTTGGTAATAAAACTTTCTGTTTTGGCTTTTTTGCTGACGGCGTTTTCTACCAAATCGATTATTTTTGAAACTGTAGATTCGCCGAATGTTTTGGTAACTTTAACTGTAATTTTTCCGCTGATGTTAACGCAGCCTGATAAAACAGCGTCTGAAACTTGCGCTTTTCGCGGAACAGGCTCTCCCGTTAAAGCGGATGTATCAATCATGGATGAGCCTTCTGTAACTATGCCGTCCAGTGGAATCTTTTCACCGGGTTTAACTATTATTAACTCGCCAATATTTACAATCTCAGGCGTAGTTTTAAAAATCCCGCCGTCCTTTATTAAATTGGCGTAATCAGGCCGTATGTCCATTAAATCCGCGATAGATTTCCTGGATTTGTTAACCGCCATTTCCTGAAAATACTCGCCAACCTGGTAAAACAGCATAACGCCGGCTGCCTCAGGCGCCTGCCCAATCGCGAACGCTCCAATTGTGGCAAGTCCCATCAAAAAGTTCTCGTCAAAAACATGCCCTTTTAGAATGTTTTTTATCGCCCGAAAAATAATATCCGCGCCCAGCATGATATAGGCAGTTATAAAAGCAGCTAACGCCCAGAAACCGGACTGTGTGAAATAATCAAGCGCGATTCCCGCGGCGAAGACAGCCGCACCTGAGCATAATCTGATTAGATTTGCCCTGTCACTCAAATTAATATTAAAAGTTTTCATAATAATCGCCTTTCCCCAAACTTCCTCTTAAAACTCTTCTCTCTTCTCACTTTCCTTTATTCATATATTTTTTTATTCATTAATATGTTCAACACCTTTTTCAAAAATATCCTTAACATGATCATCGGCGAGGGAATAATAGACGATTTTTCCCTGTTTTTCGTATTTAACCAGATTGGAAAGGCGCAGCAATTTAAGCTGATGTGAAACAGCCGATTTTGTCATTCCTGTCAGCACGGCCAGATCGCAAACGCACATTTGTTCACATGAAAGCGCCCAAAGGATTTTTATACGTGTGAAATCAGAAAACATTTTGTACAGATTCGCCAATTTATAAAAATCATCAGATTCTGGCATGGACAGGTTCACCCGCTTTACCACATCCTCATGTATAACATCACAATCGCAAAAAAATTGACTTTTTCCCTTCATGGTAACACTCCATTATTTTATTAATTGAATGATTGTTCAACTATTAAAATATACAGGAAAAACATTCAACTGTCAAGGGAATTTTACTAAAACTGAATTTTTATATATTGGGGTAAAAAAACTTGATTAAATCCCAAGCAATTTCTGCGCGTTCCCACCTAGAATTAATTTCTTGTCCTCATCTGAAATACAGCTTTTTTCAAGCTGTTCCATGCAGCGTGATTGATCCAATAACGGAAAATCACTTCCAAACAGAATTTTCTCGCACAAGCCAAGGGCTTTCGCTGCGTTGTAGATTCGTTCATCGTAGAGAAACGGAGACGCGGCTGTGTCATAATAGACATTATTGAATTTTTTGCTTATCCCGCTTATAGTCTCATAAAACATAAGACCGCCGCCCCAATGCGCAAGGACAATTTTTAATGATTGATTGCTGCAGACAAATTTTTCCAGTTGCTTTAATGATACATTGGTTTTTCCGGGATATAAATGACCGACAGGTTCATCTGCATGTATCAGCAAAGGAAGCCTGAGTTTTTTACAGGTTTCAAAAATAATATCCCCTTTTTCAAGATCAAAATTCTGCCCTGAGGGAAACAACTCCCCTACCCCTGCAAGGCCGGCGTTATAACAGCGTTCAATTTCCGCTGCGGCTTCATCGCCGCATGGAGCAACCGAGATAAAACCCGTAAATTTTTGCGGATACTGCCTGACCTTTTCGATTACATAATCATTCACATAACGGCACAGGCCCATATCGCGGAAGCCAAACCCAAAAATAACAGCCCTTTCAAAACCGCGTTTGTCAAGGGCGGCGATTACATCTTCAGCCCCGGCGAATTTATTGCATTTACTCCGCGACAGCAGAGAAAAATAAGGCTCCTTTTCTGCATACTTGCTCCAGTGAGCGATAATATCCGGAGGCGTTACATGCACATGAAAATCAATGAAACCCATATCTCCTCTTCCGCGATTTTCTATTTTGGTTCCGTAATTGTTGTTAATTGCCCGTTCTTATTTTCAGGTTCCTCATTGTTAATTTCCTGAGGGCCTACAAAGATTCCGATTTTGTTCAGCCCTGTAAGAAGGGGAACGCCTATCAGCATGGCGCCTAACGCAAAGATTGCTCGTTCGATTGGAGAGACAATTACAAGCGCGGTCCAGATTTCTCCCGGCAGCTTGTATAAAACCAAGGAGAAAAAGTTTCCTATTGTCGCGCCGCCGATTAAGCCGCCAAATGCGCATAACCAGATTGCGGGAAATTTCAGAAGACGGCTGCGGCTTGCGAACATTTTCCCGGCGAATAAAATACCGGCTGTCATCGCGATAAAACCCAATCCGTAAAAAATAATAGGGAAAAGAATAACACTGCGCCCTGTTTCCTGGGTAAACCATAAAACGGTTCCTGCCGTATAAACGATTATTCCTCCATTAAAGATAAAATTACCGTTTCCGCTAATGGTTATCGCGGGCCATTTTCCCCAGGCAATGCAGCCGGAAGTAAAAGCGGTGGTTGTTCCAATGATGAATGTTCCCAGCCCCATCCACGCTGTATGGGGCGCGGCCAAACTGCCGATAAAACCTCCCGCTGCGGAACACAGGGCTCCCGCGGCAGGACCGAAGAAAATTCCCGATAGCGGAGAAAGCGCCGATGTCAGCGAGAATACACTGCCTGTTCCAAGGATGGGTATGGTGGGGAGAAAATGCCCTGCCGCCACAATTGCCGCCCAGACAGCGATTATCGCAGGGTGTATGTTACCTGTCAATTTATTTTTCACATTTTTACCTTTTAAACTGCGCGCATCTTTAGAATAATTCCCCGCGTTTTTTGGACTTGTCAGACATCATATTATACATCATTGCTGTTTTACAGGGCGCATTATAAATACCCTGCGCGCGTATTCGCTTACCAGAAACATATTATGAGTAACAAAAATAATTGTAAATCCCCTTGAGTGAAGTTCCATTGCAATGTTCATAATTTTCAAACTGCCCCGGAAATCCTGACCGACATCAGTTTCGTCAAGTATAATTATTTTACAGCCCATGGCAATGACTGATGCAAGGACTGTCATTGTGCGCTCTGCCCTGCTCAAAGCATGGGGAAAAGCGTTTTTATCATGAAGGCCTGTAATGTTAAGCGCATTAATAACGCGCTCTTCTATTTCTGTTTTTGAAAGCCTGAAATTCTTCAGGGCAAAGGATACTTCACTGAAAACAGAATCTGTAAAAAGCTGATTGTCCGGGTTTTGCATAACAAAACCAACTTCACCTGAAATAGCGCTAACAGTCAATTCTTTTGAATTTCTGCCGCGTATAAAAATATCTCCCTGCATGGATGCCGGCGCGCCGGGACGCAAAAGCCTGGTAATGCATTTTAGCAGCGTCGTTTTCCCGCAGCCATTATTCCCTATAATAGCGATAAAATCGTTATCTGCTATTGTCAGGTTTAAATTCTTAACGCATACGTGCGGTCCGTATGAATAACAAAAATTTTTAATTTCTATTGCTGGGCTACTATGGTTTCCGGCATTGGGAAGCAAATCAGGCTTTAATTCAATTACTCTGTGTTCCTCTGTATCCAGAGCGTTTAACAGATGTAAATTTTTATTATTTCCGCCTGGCGCCAATATGCCGTTATCATCCAACAGGGAGCATCTGGCGAAAATATTTTGCGCTGTATCAATGGCGGCGATACGGCCAGCCTTTAATATGCAGACCCTGTCGGCATAAAGAGCCAGGAAATCGCTTTCGTGAGCCGCCATCACAACTGTTATCTGAAATTTTTTACGGATGCCGCTGATTACGGACATCAGATCAGATGCGCCTTTCGGGTCAAGGCGGGACAATGGTTCATCCAGTACAAGTATTTTCCCATTCATGGACAGGGCGGCGGCAATCGCGAGCCTTTGTTTTTCACCTCCGGAAAGAGTCGCTGTCTTTCTGTCTTCAAAACCGGAAAGACCGGCGCAGGCCAAAGCGTGTTTTATCCTCTGTTCAATCTCCCGGGGAGGCAGCAGAAGGTTTTCTGGTCCGAATGCAGCTTCCTGACGCACTGTAGAAGTAAAAAGCTGCGCATCAAAATCATCGAACACCATTCCAGCCTTTAGAGCAAGATTCGCGACTGTCGTTTTATCCGTTTGTAAACAGTCTACTGTAACAGTTCCCGATAAAAACCCGCTCTGTGAATGGGGCAGAATACCGTTTATAAGCCTGCAAAAAGTAGTTTTACCTGCGCCGTTTTCTCCCATTATCGCGAGAAACTCGCCTTCTGCGACAGAAAGATTAATATCCTGGAGAGCGTATTTGGCTGAACGCGGATACTTAAAATAAACGTTTTTAAAATCTATAATACTCACTAACTTAAATTCTCTGATAAAAATATTCCCTGAACGGTAAAAAATTCAAAAATAATATGATAACCGAAAAGATCACACAAAATACAATTGTCAGATAATCCATTCTTTTCAATTTTAGTCCGTTTTCGGATCTTTCCCCGCCTGCCGGCAGCCATGTCCTTGTTTTATAGACGCCGAAAGCCCTTGAATCCATAACAACCGAGACCAACTGCGCCTTCCTCATTGCACATAATACCAGCGGGACAACAAGAGCAGGATATGCTTTTAACCTGGTTAAAAAGAAACGTGATTCGAAAGCGGACATTCCGCGCAGTTTTTGGGCGTCCATGATAATGCGCCCCTCTTCCTCAAATAAGGGAATCATGTTAAAAGCTGACGTTATAATAAAGGCAACCCTGTAATTTAAACCGAAGGAAACAAGAGCTGCGGATATTTTTTCGGGAGTTGTGCTAACGGTAAACATGGGCAGTAAAAGCATCAGGGCTGTTAACCGAAAGCAGATGGTCAGCCCTGAAAAAAGGCCTTCCAGCTTCAGGGCACCCATTCCGCCAAGCAGCGGAAACGAAGACGGGAAAAGCGGTCTTAAAATATATTTTTCTCCGGGATAAAACAAAATTTGCACAACAATAATAAAAACCGCTAACATTGAAAACATTTTTATATAACCAGTCCGCCGAAAGGGAATCTTTGCAGCTAATCGAAGAATTAAAAATGACGACATTAAAAAGACAGTAACCATCAGTCTGTCAATAATAAAAATCAGAACTGTAAAAAGCAAAACAATAAAAATCTTTACGCGCGGATCAATTTTATAAAATACAGACATTTGGAAAACCTGACAAAAACATTTGTTTCATAATTACCGATAACTATATACAAAAAAATAATAATATGCTATATTTTAAAATATATTAATTATACGCATAAAAAGGAAGGAGAAAAAATGGTTGATGCAAAAGCGCGTTTAGCGAACAGGGAACGGCAAAGAAGGTACCGCGAAGCAAACAGGGAAAAAATCAATGAACAGCGAAAAGAGCGGTACAATGACCGTATTTCAAATGGAAAATGCCCCCGCTGCGGAGGCAAGATAAAAAAGGGTTATACCCTGTGTACGGAATGTTGCGAATATCAGGCGAACTTAAACCGCAAGTACGCAAATCAAAAAAAGAAAACGGCGCCCAGGAGCGCCGCGAAGACCGCTGCGGCAAAAGTTCCGGCCAAAGCCGCCGCAAAGAAACCTGCGGCGAAAGCAAAACCAGCCGTAAAGGCGAAACCGGCAGCCAAAGCAAAAGCAAAACCGGCAGTTAAAAAACCAGTAAAAGCGAAAAAGTAAAAATATAACCCAAAAGGGCACAGTGTTTAATCGGGCGTTTGCGCGAATTATTTACCTGTGCCCGTTTTCATTGCAATAATACGTCAGTGTGACATTTTTTCAAATATTATCATGAAGCGTTTCGGGGAGTTTATATACATCCTCAACTCCGTCTACAAGAATTCCGCCCATTCCAAGATCAAGGGCGAGAGCTATATCAATATCGTAGCGATCTCCCACTGAAATACATTGCTTTGCGCTAACACCGTATAACTGTAAGACCTTGTTAAATATCGCGGCGTGAGGTTTTGAAACGCCGCAGGTATCCAGTCCGACAATGTCGGGAAAAAAATCATATACACCTAAAATTTTAAGCGTTCTGACCGCCAAAGAAACCGGATTATTAGTAACAAGGGCAAAGGAAAAACGCTTCGCAAGTTTCTGTAAGGAAACGCACAGAAGATTATCTTCACGAAGGTAATCTTCGGGCCGGTACAATTCTTCCCTCCAGCGGATTGTTTCTTCTATTGAAATGCCGAAAGAAAGAAAAATATTACCCAGACTGATCGATTGCCCTTTACGGCGCTCAGAAATTTCTCCGTTCATCTGATCAAATGTCTTACCCTGAAGACTGGCAAGGCGCATTACGGGAAGATCGTGCTGGCTGCGGATATATTCATCGTGGGAATAAAGAGTGCCGTCCATGTCAAAGATTATTACTTTTTTTGTTAATTTATTTTGATCGGACAGTAACCGGTATATCTTCATCAAAATTCTATATTAAAGGGCAGTTCGTTCTGGGGTTCATTTGATTTTTGGGTAATCAGGCGGTTAATAATCCGCGCGTTATCAAGCAGGCTGGAAATAGACTGATTTTGATGCAAACGTGAAATAACATGCGCGAAAAGGCGGGAAATGTTTACGTTAACATACCATTCGCGTTTCAGCACTTCTTCCTGATATACAGCGTTGGTTCCAATAATACGGTAAAAAAGCCCTTCCCTATACGCTTCATCCAAATGGGAAACAGCTTCGCCTGAAAAAAGCGGTAAACTGATTGAACAGATAACCCTGCGGGCGCCGTTTTCCTTCAGGAGCTTCATCCCCTTTATCAATGTGCCGCCTGTGCCCAAAATATCATCGGCCATAAAAACGGTCTTGTCTTTTACGCTGCCCAGCAGGCGAATCTGGGAAATATTTGATTCTGATGCATCCCTGCTGACTTTTGAATAGTCTCTTTCTTTGTACAACAGGGCAAGCGGTTTTTTAAGGGCTGAAGCGAAAAATTTATTACGGTCTACTGCGCCAGTATCAGGAGAGACAACGACAAAATCGTCATTTAGAATTCCATCCATTTCTGTAAGGGTGTGAATAATTTGATAGCTTGCATGGAGATTTTCAAGGCGCAATTTGTCAAAAGCGTTAATTATATCCCTGGAATGAATATCCAGCGTAATAATATAATTTACTCCAAGAGTTTCAAATATTTTTCCGATGCGGCTGGCTGTAAGCCCTTCCCTTCCCTTGGCTTTGTGCTGCCTGGCATAAGGGTAATTCGGTATTACCAGAGTTATCCTTTCGGCTCCGGCCTGCCTAGCGGCGTCTACAGTGACAAAAGTGGTCATTAAATGATCGTTTATGGAAAGATTGCTGATTTCGCCTGATGAAAATTTTACAGGATAGCGGTTTTCAACATCCTGAAAGATATAAATATCCTTGCCGCGAATTGATTCTAAAATTTCAGATTTTATCTCTCCATTAGGAAAAATTGTAAATTTAACAGGTACTTTGAACTGAAGCTCGCCTTTAAATGAACCGCTTTGCGTACTTGAACCGCGGGCGGCGATTTTATCAATAAAATCCATCTGCAAGTCCACATGTTCCGCGCTTACATTGTACCGTTTAGCGAACATTTCCACCGTCTTCATGTGATTATGCCGATACTTCTGTCTGAGGTGAGTAATCACTTCATTGGCGAAAACCTCCCCGCCAGGGCAGGCAATTATGGCAAGATTAGACGGATTAAAATATTTCATTGTTTAACTATTTTTAACATGAATTTACGGCATTATTCAAGAGGGAAAATGTAGAATATTAATCACAAGGCTTTTTTGGAGTTCCAAAAAATTTAAAAAATTACAATAATATGCTCACATTGTTCATTCAGCCCAGTTGCGGCTTCTTTCCACAGCTTTATGCCATCCATTTACTAATCTTTCACGTAACGGTATGTCCATTTGCGAATTAAATACAACATCACGCAGCCAGCTTGTCTTTACTTCGTCTTTATCTTTCCAGAAACCAACCGTAATTCCTGCAAGACAGGCGGCTCCAAGAGCGGTGGTTTCGTTTATCACTGGACGCACAATAGATGAACCGCAAATATCAGACTGAAACTGCATGAGGAATTTATTGATACTGGCTCCTCCGTCAACTTTTAATTCTGTCATTTTTATACCGGTCTCTTTTTCCATTGCGCATAAAAGATCCATCACCTGATACGCGATAGATTCTAAAGACGCCCTGATGATGTGATTTCGTTTTGTTCCCCTTGTTATCCCAATAATACAGCCGCGCGCGTACATATCCCAGTAAGGCGCGCCTAACCCGGTAAACGCAGGAACAATGTATAAACCGCCTGTGTCGGCTACCTTGGCGGCGTAATATTCGCTGTCTTCGCTGCCGGTGATCATTCTCATTTCATCGCGCAGCCATTGAATAACCGCGCCGCCTGAAAACACTGAACCTTCCAGGGCATACTGCACTTTCTCATTGAAACCCGCGGCGACAGTAGTTAAAAGACCGTTTCTGCTGACAACCGCATCATAACCGGTATTCATTAAAAGGAAGCAGCCTGTTCCATAGGTGCATTTTGCCTCGCCTTTTTCAAAACAGCACTGACCGAAAAGCGCCGCCTGCTGATCGCCCGCATTCCCCGCAATTGGAATCTCAACTCCCTGAATATTTGCGGAAGCAAAAACAGAACCCGATGGTTTTACCTGAGGCAGAATAGCGCGCGGGATGCCGAGAGCGTCGAGAAGCCTGTCATCCCAATCAAGTTTATGAATATCAAAGATCATTGTACGGCTGGCGTTTGTATAATCTGTAACATGCGCCGGGACGCGTCCCATCCCGCCTGATAATTTCCAGATAAGCCATGTATCCACAGTGCCAAAAAGCACATCCCCAGCTTCTGCCCTTTCACGCACGCCTGCGACATTATCAAGTATCCATTTTATTTTGGTTCCCGAAAAATAAGCGTCAGGAATGAGACCCGTCGTTTTTGTTATATAATCGCCAAGCCCGTCATTTTTCAGCGCGTCCACAATCGCGGATGTCCTTCGGCATTGCCATACAATCGCGTTATAAACAGGAAGACCTGTATTCCTGTCCCAGAGTATTGTGGTTTCCCGCTGATTGGTAATGCCGATAGCCGCAATATCCTGCGCCTTTATATTCGATTTAGTTAAAAGGTCGATCATTACATTGTATTGGGAAGAGTAAATTTCCATTGGGTCATGCTCAACCCATCCTTCGCTCGGATAAATTTGCGTAAACTCTCTCTGCTCTATTAGTTCCTCTCCCTTTAAACCTCTTACAATATTCTGTTCATGATCGAATAATATTACACGGGAGCTTGTAGTACCCTGATCCAGTGACAGGATGTATTTACTCATGATTCTTTACGATAATTTGAAATGATGAAAAATGCAAGTCAGAAGTAAGTATAAATTTTTCTGTTAAACAACAAAGGCTAAATGTACAATGAAATTTTTACATTACGATTAAACCATACTGATTCTTATATTTTGAAAGACCAAAAGCGAACGGATATAATATTTCACCGTCAATCGATTTTCGCCATGTGTAGGGCGTCCGTCCTGTAAAATCACGGCTGCCAAACAATACATCCGCGACACAGCCGCCTTCGGTTCCGGGAAGCCATGCGGCGATAAACGCGTCCCAGTTTTCATATTCATTGCCGATTGTCATTGGGCGGCCCGATAACATAATCACTATCACAGGGCAGCCGTAACTGTAAACATCCCGCAGCATATCCATGTCTTTTCCGCGTATATTGATATTATTTTCGCGGTCGCCTTCTGTTTCTGCGTACGGATCTTCCCCGATTACCGCGATTACCGCATCAAATTTTCCGTCTGCCCTGCCTTCCTCGCTGTATGTAACATTGGCGTTTCCCTTAACAGCTTCCTGAATGCCTTTAAGAATTGTTGTGCCTTCCGTGGATGCTCCATGTAAACCCTGCCAGGTAATTGTCCATCCTCCGCATTGCATTCCTATATCATTCGCTCCCTGTCCCGCGACGAGAATGTTTTTGTATGAGCGCAGCTTATCGATGACATTATTTTCATTGCGGAGTAATACAAGCGAATCAGAAGCTATTTCACGCGCTTTTGATCTGTTCCCCTCCGCGCCAATTGAACCGTGTCCGTTAAGAGAAGGCGTATCCAGAATCCCCGCGCTTTGTTTGAACCTAAGGATACGCAGCACAGCGTCGTCAATGCGCGGCATCGGAACAGTTCCTTCTTCAACAAGTTCTGTCAGCAATCTGATAAAACTTTCCCAGCTATCGCGTCCGTTAGTTGCCATCACCATGTCAATGCCGGCATTAACCGCGTTGGCTATCTGATTTTTGTAAGTGCCTCCTGATACCTGCCTTACTGCATCCCAGTCGGAAAGAACCATCCCTTTAAAACCCATCTCTTCTTTCAAAAGACCAGTAATCAACTCCTTGTGCTCGTGCATTTTTATTCCGTTCACGCTTGAAAAAGAGATCATCACCGCCATTGCTCCCGCGTCAATAGCGGCGCGGTAGGGCGGAAGAAGGCGCTCAATTCCCGCGCGATCCAAATAAGCGTTACCCTGGTTTCGTCCGTTTAATGTCTGACCTTCTCCGATAAAATGTTTAATGCACGCTGAAACGCCGCCGTCCTGCAAACCTCTCACCGCGCATTCACCCATCATAGAAATTATTTCAACATTTTCACCGTAACACTCATACGCGCGCCCCCATCGAATATCATCAGGAACGCCAAGCACAGGAGCGAATGTCATGCGAATCCCTGTCGCAATCATTTCCTGAGCGGTGATATAACAGGCGGCGTAAGCGGCCTGTCTGCCTTTTTCCAAATCACCGGCCGCAATTGCACCTAACCCTACATTATGCGGAAAAATGACGGCGTTCAACGCGTTATTATGCCCGTGAACCGCGTCTATCCCGTAAATAACCGGAATGCGAAGCCTGGTTTGCATTGATTCATTGATAAACCCGTTAACCATCCTGTACCAGCCTTCAGGCGTATTCCGCGCCGGCGCAGAGCCTCCGCCGCTTAACACCGAACCAAGCGCGTATCTTGAAATATCGCCCGCTTTAATGTCACTTCGCTCTGCCTGCGTCATCTGTCCGATTTTTTCCACAAGCGTCATCTGCGCTATCAACTGTTCAAGATAAGAATCATCGCCTGACCACCCGGGTAAGAACATGTTTGTCTGAGGCTGAAGATTCCGCGCTTGAAAAACCGTCTCTTTCCTGCATGATGCAAACATTAACAGAAAGACAACTAATAAAACTATCGTAATTATTTTTTTCATTGGTGAACCTTAAATACTTCCGCCAAATATGCGCTTAGAATCATTGCTGTCCAGATTTCCTGTTTGTTTATCATTTTATTCGTCTTCCAATAAACCCATTTAAGACAGGCCCAAGGATTTTCAAAAGCAAACGTAAATACCACCGGCTTGATATATAATTTTCGATATTTATTTTTAGCTTGTCTTCTTCAGTAATTTCATCTGTATCAGCATTACCGGCCTCATTAATCTGTTGTTTGTACTGATTTAGAAACTCTCTGTCCGCTGCAATTTCTGATTTTTTGCCGCTGAATTTTATCGGGAAACTGCCGATATGTTTTAACGCAAGCACATCCTCAATATTGTCAATGAAATATTTTCCTTCACGGTATATATCATTCTCATCGGTATAAGAATAATATACATACCAGTAATCGTTCTTACCTTTGTATCTGCTATTTTTGCCTTCGAATCCTCTGTGCTTCGTGTGTTTCAGATATGTTCCTGTGCCATCATTGGTGCTTTTCATCAGATGGGATTTTATAGCGCCAGCCACCGCGGCAATAATCATCACAATGCCAATCACGCCAAAAATAGACACTGCAATCTCCGGCACTGTCGGCGGGTATTGGCTTCCCCTAAAGGCCATTCTTTGGGGTATAAATAAAAAAACAAAAGCCAGGACAGCCCCTGATATAAAAACAATACCAGCCAATATCGACAAAATTACATTTCTGGCAGTGTACTGATATCCAATCTTTTCATTAGCGCTCATTATTTTCTCCGCTTACTGTTTAGTATATTTTTATATTTTATGCAAAAAAAAATATATTTTCAAGTAATATATTCAGTGAGTGATCGTTCTTTGCGGAAAAATATTACTTGGTAATATAGAACACGGATTATATAAGAATTTCGGGTGACAGATATTGGCGCATATCCGATTTTCCCCATGGAAGGACAGGCTTTTTTCGTATTCGTTTTTTTATATGCGTTATGTCTGGGCGCATATATTTCTGTCCGCTTATTTAGGAAAATATCGAACATTAGGTAAATCTTTAAAATGCTTATCACATGAAAACACTGTTGATGTATAAAGAATTGATGTTGCATAAATAATACTGTCAGCCATTGCCAGTTTGTATTTTTTGCTTATATCGGCGGCATAAATACTAATGCCGGCATTAAGATCAATAACTGTTCCGTTTTTCATATATGAAACAACTTCCTGCGCATATTCCTTGCTCTTTTCCGCTGTTAATTTTTTATATACTTCATAAATAGTAATTGTCGGAACAATAAGTTCATCTTGATTTTCAATAACAGGAGCGATATTTGCGCCTATTTCTGTATTCATTAGGTATTCAAGCCAGCATGATGAATCTATAACATTCATATTATTCTGTCAGTTTCTTCTCTTATATCTGATGTATCGACATTGTGTAATGTCCCGCGTAAAGCGGTAATAGATGGCGTTTTTTGTTTTATATTCCTGTTTTGCATGAATTCATACAGCAATGCGCCAATTGTTTCATGCTCAACCATTGGTTTTAAAGCCTGGTAGACTGTATCGTCAACAGTTATTGTTAATTGATGTGTCATATTTCAAGATTAATTTAAAACAGGTATTTTGTCCAGTGTAAAATTATTATACAGAAATTAAAGAAATGGTTATAACAGTACCAGACGCCCAAAATCGGAGTAACCAATGAAAAAGTCCCTACTTGTACGCCGGCGGCAAAAAAGCCTGTTCCGTTGGGACCTGGCTTTGGCGGATTTTTTGTCCATTTCTCTGCAAGTGCGGCATATTCTTCATTTGTTAAATCAGGTATAATCCCTCATAGCATTATCAATAAAACTGTGTATTTACTCTTACGCGCCTGAAAAATAAAATGTATATGCTTATTATATATAACTGTACTATATATAGTGTCGTTAGGTGCAATGTTACACTGGGAAAAAAAGGGGACTGACACTGGGGCGTTACCGTTTTATCTTCTTCTCCAAGTACCAGTCCAGTCATCTTCTCCACCATACCATGTATAAGCATTGGGCGTATCATAAGCATCAATAATATTCAGATATTCACCAACAAGTTTAAGGTTTATCGTGCCTCTAATATTTCGATTATTGTTTGGATATATAGTATACCAATCACCAGATATTGATAAAAGATTTTCATAATATGATTGATTACTGGCTTTAATGGTTGTTGAAGTAAAAGTTAATGTGTGTGGATATTCTAGATTTACTCTTTCCCATGTTCCAGTAAAATCTGAGGGAAATTCTACAGGTGGTAAAGTAGCACATCCAACCAAAATAAAACATGTCATTAAAATAACGATAAAACCGAGAAACAATTTTTGTTTTGTTTTCATAATATTGCTCCTTTATAACAAATATATTATAAATTTTTATCTATTAATATCAATCATTTTTTAAGTCTATCAACATGATTTAATATTAATGGCACATAACGTTTACTATATTAATAATACGATAAAATAATTTAATCTTTACTTTATCAATTACTCCTTAAGCGATACCCCCAATATGAAACTAAACCTTGACCTGTAAGGGAAATAAGCATTGCTTTTCGTCCACCATGATAATATAAACCCATAATATCTGCTGGTAATGCATATCCATCGCCTCTATCAGGATCATTTGTATGGCTAAATGTAACATTTGCTCCAATCATTACACTGGTTATTGTTTTTTTTTCTGCCCATACACTTCTATGCCGTCTAAATGCATAAAATCCAATAGAACGAACACTATCGGGAATAATTAAGTTACTTATATTATGACCAAAAAATGCATAATCACCAATAGTGGTGACATTGTTACCTATAATTAAACGGGCTATTGGATTGTCAGCAAATGCATAATTATTAATTGAAGTAACACTTTCTGGAATTATTACACTGGTAAGTCCTTTTCCTACAAATGCTCTCTCTCCAATACTTGTAATTTTAACAAACGATTCACCCCATGCCTCAGAATATAATACCAATTCCCGGTATTGCCGAATCTGTGCATCTGTAAGCGCTGGATTAAATCCCATTACTACTCCATTAACCACCCTAACAGGATGTAAACCATTACCACTGCGATATTCATTCCACACTTCACCTGTCAATGCTGTTATTTGAAACGGTGCTTTCTCAGGCTCGTTTCCGTTCACAGATGCTAAACGAATAGTAAGATTGTCTGTTATATCATTTGCATTAATTGCCCTAAAAACAATTGTATTGAATGTATTTTCATTATAATCAACAGCTATCTGGTTACCACTTTGAGAGAATCTGTACACAGGACTAATGTTGAATGTCTGACTACCGATCATTTTACCTTGATGGTTCAATAATTCAAACACAATAGAAAAATCATAACTCCATGAACGGAAAGGATTTGTTTCGGAAACACCACTTATCGGCCATGATCCCAACCCCCAATCATTTTTTCTACCTGTGTTGTTTAGGCCATCATATACAGACTGAGCAGCTCGTTGTATGGAGTTGAACCACGCTTTGATTCCATGCAGATTAATGGTAATACTCATATCTACCGTTTCTGTCTGGTAATTTATTCGTCCTTGCTCTATAGCAGTAGAATAAAAAAAACTGTAAGGCGGATCAACTGCCGCATTAAGCATACGGTAAAAAGCAACTTCTGTTTCATTTAGTCGTGCAACCCAATCTCTACGCCATGCAATATCATCACGAACATTTTCACCGATATTAACATTAGAAATATTAGCAGATAATATCAAAGAACGACTCTCTGCTTCCATTAATGATGGATCAATTTCTGCTGCACGATAAAAATAACTTAATGCTTCCACCTCAGTTCCCTTCCGCTGGGCAGTAACACCGCGAGCAAGCGCTGTTTGTGCATTAATAGATTGTTGAGTACTTGCCATGGAAAGTTCACTTATCGCTTCACTTGTCAATTGTACACCAATTTGAGATAACAGTTCCAATGAAGCACGATGTATAGCGCTATAGTTGTCAAACTCTGCTATGGTACAATTTCCAGAAAATGAAGCAATGGTATTCGCCTGTGGGGTAGTATCTGTTATATTGATTTGCATTGAATAACCTGTTGAAGTTTTTATAATGTTTCCCGTCATCATGTGTCCAACATGAGCAACATGACCAAGCCTGACAATATCCAAATTATCCTCATAGGTGAGATCAAGAGTTTCCGAAATAACACGATCAAGTGAAACCCGATCAAGTACTGATATTGATGAATATTTTGACATATTGGTTACCAATACACCTTGAACCATTGTCGGAACATATTCCAAATCCTCACTTAACCCTTGACTTTCAGGTACAAGAATACCTAACCTTATTCCACTGCCTCCATCACCTGTCCAATACTCAACAGAATTTTCAGCTTGCAAAATATCTTGTGTCTGCTGTGATTGATTCAAAGTACTTTGACATGACAAAAAAATATTGACAATGAAAATACAGAGAAATAAGCTAAAATTGGCTACAGAAAACCAATTTTTTAATAATTTATTCATTTTTTCCTTCCTTTGGTATATACACATCTTTTAAAATTTTAATTTGGGTATCCATATCAAAAAGCAGAATATGGAAACTTTTAAAGAAATATATATTCCTTATAAGAATAGTATATTCCTTATAGATTTTTGTCAATACAAATTATTCATTATTTAATGTATAGGAGGTTAAGAGGTGTGAAGTATGGATGGAAAGGCTGTAAAAGCCATTTTGGGGAAAAATATAAAATCTATACGCTCTCATAGAGAGTTAACTCAGGCTGTTTTAGCCGAAAAAGCCAATATTTCAGTTATTTTCCTCAGCAGTATTGAAAGAGGAACCAAGTACCCTAAAGCGGATATTCTGGCGCGAATAGCTCAGGTTCTTGATGTCGAGATTTTTGAACTTTTCAAAGGTGATCTTGTGCCGTCTGATACTAAAAAACTTATTACTAATATTTCTAAAGATATTACAAAAAAAATAAATTCCGCATTAAATGACATTTTTAAGCAATATTTAAGATAATCCAGCGAATAAAGAACAAGCTTTAATAAATTTTCACTGAGTAATACATAGAATTTCAAAAGATGTCCATTAAAATAAAATATCATAAAGGAATCTGAAAAAGCGCGGTTTTATATCTTTGCGGGCTTCGATTTGCGCGGCTATCACGTTTATTTCTACCTGGGTTTGCTGTTCCGGCGGGGGAAGCGGCATGTCTTTAAAATGCCGGTATAACATTTCGATAGGAGTCGCGTCTCCTGTATTCATTAAATCCTCCTTCCAGTTATTTACAAACCTTTCAAGCAGGACGCATGAAAAACCGCCGACGCTGTATCCTTCCGCCGCAACACCGTGTCTGGTATAAACATCACCGCGTGTCGCCAACAGGGAAAGAGCGCGGTCTATATCATTATTGTTTTTTATAATATCGGGATAACCGATGTAAAGCCCCGATATAAGCTCATAATAATACGCTGTTCCTTCTATACGGTCAAAATAAATTGAATTATTATAATCACCGGGGAATTTATTTTTCCAGTCTTCATATGTGGCTAACGCTTCAAGAACTAACTGTGTATTTCCGGTTTCACTGACAGCCTTAAAAAGCTGTTTTTGCAATAGATCTCGTTTTGCGCGGGCCTGTATATTATCCAAAAATTCATTTCTTCCCTTGTTTGAAATGTTTTCCATTACCTTCCATCTGCTCTGTTCCAGATTATGAAACTTCTCATGCGTCAGGAAAAGTATGGTGTCGTGAGTTCCAAGGTGAAGATATTTCTGCCAGTCAAGAATATTTTTTATATCGTTATCTGATACTGCGTAATACAAACCGCCGTCAAAAAAACTAAATCCGTCTACATAAGCAAGCCTTTTAAAACCGTAACTTAACGCCTGTTTTTTGGACAAGTTTTTAATGCCGCCGTTTGAATCAATTAACCAGAATTTACTTCCATTAATTTTTTCTATAATAATAGACTGATTTATTACTTTATTATCCGGCCACAGAAACGGAGCTATATTATTATACCTTTTTAACTGATCCGCGAGAACTGGCAGAAACTCTTCTACAGTAGAGGGATGATTCTGATGCGCCTGAACGCCTAATATAAACACGCCGTCTGATACACCTGAAATTGACGGCACAGTTGATGCGTCTTCTTTAAAAAACACCTTATGGCAAAGGAAGACGCCGCCGTATACGATTATAACGGCTACGGCGATAATAATTAATAAAACTTTTAATAGTATTTTCATTTATGGAAACCTCTAAACCTAAGATTTTTCCTTCATATCTGTCTTTGTTAAATAAGATGTTATTAAAATAATAAGAAATTGTCAACAAATAGAATGATTTATTCTTTTTACTTCGTATTTACAGCCGTATTAAGGTTATCAGTTCCATTATCAAGTACACGCATATGGTGTCAGTCACCAAAATTCAGAACATTTTTATTTGCAGGAAATTAAAAATCTATGGTATCTGTTCCAAAAACACAAACCTTCGGTTTGAAAATTCTGGAACAACCTCAATTATTGAATATTTTCTGAGGCGTTATGCGACAAATTAATAATGTCAATCGCCGCCTGCAGCCATTTATCTATCGGGTCTGCACCGCTTTGTCCGTAGAAGTTGAGCCAGTCCGCGTTTGTCATTGTTATTTCATTATCGGGTTCAATGCCAATGCCTTCGTAAATTTGTTTGTCTGTTACGCCTCGGTTCTGGACTTCAGCGCCTGAGACGTATTCGATAAAATGATCCATAATAAATCCGCCGCCGTTATACGCAATGTTATTGCCTGATAAAGCGGCGCTGCCGGCGGCTCCCATTGTGTTTGTTCCTGTAACATGCCCGTTTTCATAAGCTTTAGCAGCCATTATCATGAACTCAGCTGCAGATGAAGTACCGCGGTCTGCGAGAAAAATTATTTTAGCGTCTTTATTCGCGAGCTTTTTCTCTCCTTCGGGAGCGGGAATAATACGGTTCGGTATCCATGGACCGTAATCCAGCCTGGCTTCTCCTGACTTTGCACGGGTCTCTGAATAAGTAAAAAGCTCGTCAACTATCCTGCCCCAGAAAAACCCCGTGTCCATTAAACTGCTTCCGGTATTTCCGCGCATATCCATAATTACGCCCATTACTTCAGGTTTTTCCAGATCAAGCAAAAATTCATCATAAATAGCTTTAATATCAGAATTTGATTCTGTCATTTCAAAAATTGAACCATGGTTATAATGAAGATATATAATAATTCCATCATCCAATTGAATGACTCCCCTTACAATTTTGAATTCAGGCAGATCTAATTTTTTTTCAGCAATATCAAGATACCTGCAAATAACATTATCTACATAGTTGTATTTCTTAAAATATGCGGTTTCGCTTTCCATATAAACATCAAGGCTTTCAGAATCGCCGGGTACTTCGCCTAAATTTACAATGGCTTCAGTCAGGTCAGAAAAACTGAAAACACCGCTTGCACCGGGAGTGGATTCCGTTTTTAAATTATTAAATCTTCTGTCGCGGCCTGGATTAATGTCTTCTTTATCTTCAAAAACAATTCTGAAATTCCCGTCGCGAAGACCGCGTGTCATATCCTTAAAATATTCATGCGCCGTGTTTGCGGCGTCTGCATACCCAGGCGAATCTTTATTGTTAAAAACTCCAAGCGCTTCAAACTTTAGTTTATAATGATCGTGTATTATGTCCCAAAAAACCATTGGGTCAGATGTAATACTGCTTCTCTCGCCTGATGTCAGTTTGCTCAGGGTAGAATCCCAATAAGGAGAAGCCGGCTCAATATCCCAATACAGGTAATTGCGGTTCATGCCATGCCAGAAAACTTCAAATATCTGCGGAAAATCATAAATAAAAACGTCAAGTTCAGGATATGAATCATCAATTTCAGGGCGGCAGGCAGGCAGTAAAACCAGAATCCCGATGCAATAAAAATAAAAAAATATTTTAAAATGTTTCATGTTAATTTCCTCACCTCAAAGTTTCCATCAGGCTGTCAACAGTCATAAATAAACCAAACCGGATATCAATGGTGCTGTTCATGCGGGGAATAATTAAACCGTAATCATCCTTGTTTCTCATGTCGGTAAGCCCGTAATAATACCGGCCTTCAATAAAAAATGTATATTTATCATTTAACATCTGAAGCCCAATGCCGGCCAGAAGCCCGGCGTCCAGCGCGGCGTCTTTTGTTTCATTTAACCTGATTTCCTCATTAAAGTTTGTATAATAAGCGCCGCCGTTGAATGGGTCTGCGGTAATTTCCTTCATTGTGCCCTGAGTCCTGCTTGTAATCCAGTATCCCGCGTAACCGCCGGCATTGACAAAAACCCTTGCCTTTTCAGTTCCTGCGGAAAGATTTACCATGACAGGTATATCAATAAAATTATTATTAACATTGGTATAAATATTATTATAAGCGCCTGTGCGCGCCCATGTATAATTTTTTTGTATATACTGCACTTCCATCTGCAGCGACAGCCATGGAAATATCTCATAACGAATTGGAACGGCAAACTCAAGTCCCTGTCCATCCAGATATTCGGTATTGCTGCGGCCTGCCGTTGAGGTATAAAGGTTATTGCTGGTATAACCTGCGGCTAATCCTATAAATAATCCGGGATAATTACCTGTGTTTCCCGCGCCGCCGGAAGCTGCGGCAATAGCGTCTGTTTCTTCATTGTCATTTTCGTCAGTTGCGAATAATGCGCCTGTTATAAATATAAAAAAAAACAGAAACAGAATATTTTTTTTAATCAGCAAAATAAAATTCATTTTTTAATATATTATCAGGCAATCAATTATTCTGTCAACTACAAGGATCACTTCCTGCCGATCACTATGAGCCTTTTCGAGTATTGATCATAGGGATTTTCATCCCAGTCGCCGTAAATTTCAACTTTGGAAAAACCAGCTTCGATAAACATTGTTCTGAGCTCTGAGGCTGCGTAGAGACGCTGGGCAAAGTTTTTTTCAATTCTTTTATTATCTTTAAGAAGGATCCAGCGGTTTCTTAAAAATGTCCATGCGTCAAGCGGCTCGTATTCTGTGAGCACTGTATAACCGTCGCGCTCGAACCATTCGCATTCGACAAAATCGCGGACTGCGGTTTCCTTGCCCATTGTTTCAATCATGAAAGAGCCGCCGGTTTTCAGTGATTTATACGCATTGCTGACAATTTTTATATCATCTTTTAAATCGGGAAAATAACCGAAAGAGATATAGAGGTTTACAATTGTATCAAAGTAACCGGGGCGTATAAATTCCCTGGCGTCTGCGAGGATATATTCAATATCAAGGTTTTCATGCTGAGCGTCTTCTATCGCGGTATTAAGAAAACTTTCGGTAAAGTCAACTCCGGTAACACTGAAGCCTGAGCGGGCAAGCTCCGCGCTTATTCTTCCCGTGCCGCAGCAAAGATCAAGAATCTTCGGCGCAGAGCTTAAAGGTTCATGCCATTCTTCGCTTGATGTTTCACCGTATAAATTGAAGCGTGCAAGGCGCGTAACGCCGTCTGTAACAACCGGCACTTCCGCCCAGTGGGCGGCGTCAAACATGACGGGAGCGAAGTTCTCCCAGAATTCAATATCCTTGAACCACTGCGCTTTTTCTTTCTGCACGGCGCTGCCCGGCTTAAGCGGCCGGACTTTCAGTCATTGGATAAAGGTAACCGGTTTGCAGGCAAATGTTAAACAGATGCCTTGTTATTGTTTCTTCTGATGTTTTGATATAACCGTTGTTATTACGGGTAAACCTGACATGATACGCATCATCCATTTCCTGCAGAATATCAATATACTCTGTGCTTCCTGACGTAGTTTTAATATTATAACGTTTCATACTATTCATTTCGGAAAAACAGACAGTCCGCTTGAGATATTTTTTAATTTATTTTAGAATAATGGGAAATGCGAATTTTATTTTTACCGCCGCATATAAACATCATTTTACAGATAAGGACAGACGCTTCATGAAAATACGTTTAAAAATGTTTCTTGTTGTCCTGCCGCTTATTATCGTCCCGCTGATTTTGGCGGAGAGCGCGTCATATTTTAACGCAGTTAACGGAGTTACGCGCCTTGGGCGGCAGCTTTTGGGATTTAAACTGGGAGAACTGGAAAAATTCGCGAACAGCCAATGGCAGCTGCTGGTAGAGAATAATTTCGCAGGCAGCGAGGATATGATCGAAGCCGCAAAAAAAGCTGTTGAAGATTACGGAATCAGCATTATCCTGACAGATACGGAAATAGTTTTCGCCGTTGATAACTCAGGTAACATAACCATGTCAAGCTCCGCCCTGGATATATTACCTGTCGAAACAGGAGCGCTTTTACGTATCCTTGAAGCGGAAAATCATGGGCTTCAGTCTGCCGTTATGGGAGGTGAAAACCGTATTTTTCAGTCATTTTACTTTACGCCTTTTGGATGGCATATAATTATCAGTGAAAAAGAATCTACCTTTTACAGCGACGCTAGAATCATCGCGAGGCAGACATTAATTACACTGAGCGCGTCTTTACTGGCAGCCATTCTTCTTTTAATTATCGTTACAAACCACCTTATCAGGCCATTGAGAAAAATGATAAAAGCGATGAACACAATTATTGAAACGGCGGATCTTTCTTCCAGGGTTGAAGTTGAATACCGCGATGAAACGGGTATTCTTGCCCAGACTTTCAACAGGATGACAGAAGAGCTGGACAGGGCGTACGGTCAGATTAAGCGTTATGCGTTTGAAGCGGTTCTCGCCGGAAAAAAAGAGGAACGCATCCGCCAGATTTTTCAAAAGTATGTTCCTAATGATGTGATAGAACGATTTTTCGCATCACCTGAAAAAATGCTTGTGGGCGATAACCGCAGGCTTTCAATTCTTTTTTCCGATATACGCAGCTTTACCACAATTTCCGAAGGCATGGCTCCGGATGAACTTGTAAACTCGCTGAACAGATATTTTTCAGGTCAGGTTGATATTATTTACAAAAGGAACGGCATTGTTGATAAATATATCGGAGACGCGATCATGGCCTTCTGGGGCGCTCCTGAAAAACACAATGATGACGCGTTACAGTCTGTTTTATCCGGCCTTGAAATGACAGACGCAATCGCGTATTTTAACGCAAACCAGAGGAAACTTGGCAAGTGTGAATTTAAAATCGGCATCGGAATAAATTACGGTGAAGTAACTGTCGGAAACATAGGCAGTGAAAGAAAAATGGATTACACGGTAATCGGAGACGCGGTAAATCTCGCGTCGCGCATGGAAGGGCTTACCAAGACATATCACTCTGAAATTCTGATATCAGAGAGCCTGTTTGAAGAGCTCAGAAAAACGTCACCTAACGCAGGCCTTCACTACAGGTTACTGGATACGGTAGCCGTAAAGGGCAAAACAAAGGGAGTGAAAATCTTCACGGTAAAAAAAACGCTGTCCGCGGAAGAACAGAAAGCGTGGCCCGTACATAATCAGGGAATGAAACTTTACTACAACCGCTCATTCCGCGAAGCGTCTGAAAAATTCAGGGAAGTTATTGGATTATTACCCGGTGATTTTAACGCGGATAGCCTGTATAAAAGATGCGTTGAATACGCTTCATCTCCGCCGCCCGCAGGCTGGGACGGAGTTGAGGTTATGAAGACAAAATAACTTTGCTCATTCCTCATACTGAAGCGAATACAGCCCCGAATAAAGACCGCCGCGTTTTATTAACTGTTCATGGCTGCCCCCTTCTGCAAGGCGCCCCGCCGATAATACCAGAATGCGATCCGCGTCTTTAATCGTTGAAAGCCTGTGCGCGATTACAAAAGATGTCCGTCCCGCCAATACCTTTTTTATGCCAAGTTGAATCAAACGTTCCGTTTCAGTATCTATGGAACTTGTAGCTTCATCAAGAATTACAACACGGGGGTTATGCGCAATTACGCGGGCGAAACTTATAAGCTGCCTCTGTCCTGTGGAAATATTTGCAGCTCCTTCTGAAAGCACAGTCTTGTAGCCTTCAGGCAGCCTGGTAATAAATTCATGAGCGTGAACTGTCTTTGCCGCTTCCATAATTTCTTCCCGGGTAATATCAAGGCCAAGGCTGATATTTTCCTCTACAGTGCCTGAAAACAATGTAACATCCTGCATAACGGGCATAATTGAGCGGCGCAGTTCCTGAATGGGCATGTTTGTTACCGGCGTACCGTCCAACCGGATAACGCCCTTATCAATATCCCACAGTCGGGATAACACATTTATTATTGTAGTTTTTCCCGCGCCGGTATAACCTACAATCGCGGCCATCTCTCCCGGTTTAATGCTGAAGGTAAGGCCTTTAAGCACATCCTCGCCCTTTTTATACGCGAAATGAACATTGTCAAATTCAACATGACCCCGCACCATTGTGTTCATAACAGCGGTTCCGGTATCAGGAATATGTTCATTGGTATCCATCAGTTTGAATACCTTCTCGCCGCCTGCCATCGCGGATTGAAGCATCGTGTACTTTTCCGCTATATCGGTAACAGGAGCGAAAAACATCTGAACAAGGCTGATAAAAGCGATTAATACGCCAAGGGAGATTGATAGAGAGAGCAGCATTTTGCTTCCGGCTACAATAATTATCGCTACTGCGAGAGTTGAAAACCATTCAACCAGAGGCCTGAATGTAGCGAATACATACATTTCCCCGAGGTTAGCGTCCATAAGTTCGCAGTTGCCTCTTTGAAATTCGCGCAGACTTTTTTTCTCCTGTCTGAATAGCTGCACTACCTGCATTCCGGCAAGGCGTTCCGCCAGATACGCGTAAACTTTTGATGAAGCCGTTCTTTGCGCCCTGAAAGCGTCACGGGCTTTTACCCTGCTGATTAATGTAATAACGAAAACAGGAGGAAGCGTTATAAGAATTAACAGCGCGAGCCTGGGCGAAAGCAGAAACATGGTTATTACAGTTCCGGCCATTATAGAAATATCTTTTAAAAAAGCGACAAGCACAGTCGTGAAAAATTCATCCATTGTCTGCACATCGCCTGTTAAGCGCGTAACGATCCTGCCGACAGGATGGCGCGAAAGAAACGCCGTGGATTGTGAAATTGTTTTCCTGAAAAGATCAAGACGCATATCCTTCATTACGCGCTGTGTCATAAGATTGGATGTCCATGTCTGTACAAATGTAAAACCAAAAACAAAAATTAAAATAAATAAATATAAAAAACATCCCTGCTTCAGATAGGAAATGTTTTTTGCAAGTATGGCGTCATCTATAATCCGCTGAAGCAGAACAGGAATAACAAGTTCTCCAAGCGTGGAAATGACAAGGGCGGCCAGTGTAATAAACGCCAAATGTTTATACGGTTTTATGTACGCGAGGATGCGGCGGACAATGCGGCTGTCATATTCTTTTGTCACATCATCAGTATCAAAATAACTTGCGTCAGCCATTTACGCCTCCCTGCATGGACGCCGACGGTTCCAGTCTCTGAAAGGCCGCCATGCGGCTGTAGAATCCTCCGCTTGAAACAAGCAGGGACGGGCTGCCGTATTCGCTCATCCTGCCTTTATCCAGAACCAGCACTTTATCCGCGTATTTAAGCGTAGAAACACGGTGCGAAATTATTATGGTTGTGCGTCCCTTTCTTTCATTCTTTAGCGCTTCCAGTATAGTGCGCTCTGTTTCATTATCCACCGCCGAAAGCGAGTCATCCAAAATTAAGAACTCGCTGTCCAATATCGCGGCCCTTGCGATTGCGGTCCTCTGTTTCTGCCCGCCTGAAAGCGTTAAACCTTTCTCTCCGACAAGCGTATCCTTTCCATTCTGAAAAATTCCAATGTCCCTGTCCAAAGAGGCGAATCTAACCGCCCTGTTAAGACGCTCAGCGTTCTCCTGTTCATTTGTCCCTGATATGCCATACATGATATTATTACCGATAGAATCCGAAAAAAGATAACTGTCCTGCGGACTTACCGCAAAAAGTTTCCTTAAATCTTCAAGAAGCCAATCCCTGACATCAATACCGAAAACGCGCACGCTGCCCGCGGGAGGATCTATCATTCTGGTAAAAGTTTTAATTAACGTAGATTTCCCTGAGCCTGTTTTCCCCATGACACCTAACCATTCCCCCCTGTTTACTGTAATATTTATATTTGTCAGTACTTGTTCATCATTGTTGTAGGAGAAGCACAAATTTTGTATTTCCAGAGAGGGGACTGGGGAGCGGGGCTTCGACTGCCCGCCGTTACCTGCTGCTTGTTCATTTCTGATTGATGGTACAGTATTCAAAATCTCATTTACCCTGCCCAGACTAACGGCTCCGCGCTGAATCATGTTTACCATAAACCCCGCTCCCATAAGGGGCCAGATCAGCATTGTCAGATAACGGAACATCGCTACAAGGCTGCCTGGAGTCATAAGGCCCTGGATTACCCTGCTGCCGCCTGCTGCAAGCATGATTAATACCGTAAGCCCTGAAAGAAAACTGACAAACGGAAAGAAGAAGCCGAAAAGTTTAACAAGCTCCATGTTTGCCTTACGGTAATCGTCATTTGAGTCGGCGAACTTTTTTATAAACCACCATTCCTTTACAAAGGATTTAATCACCCGTATGCCGGCGAAAGTTTCCTGCGCGTTATCGCTCATCTTTGAATAGGTTTCCTGCGCGGCGCGGAATTTTTGTCCTACCATGCTGCCAAAAACCAGAATCAGAACCGTAATTACAGGCAGCGGAATGATCGAAACAAAAGCAGAGCGCGAGTCCTGAACAAAAATAATGATAAGTATTGCTGTAGCCATGAAGACAAAATCAAAAAGGGCAACAAGCCCCATGCCGATGGACATCCGCACCGCGTTAAGATCGTTAATCGAACGGGCCATAAGATCGCCGATTTTATTTTTCTGAAAAAAGTCCCAGGAAAGTTTCTGCAGATGATCGAAAAGATTTTCACGTAACTGCGCTTCTATCCGCCTTGACGAGCCGTTTATAAAATAACGCCACAGAAAACGGCCAGCAGAAACTAAAACCATAATGCCTGTCATCCACAGTGAAAGAACAATAATCTGGCGCCACTGGAAATCGCCTGTTGATATTAAATCTATCGCGGCACGGATAAACTGCGGAATGGCTATCTGAGCCGCGTCAACAATAACAAGGCAGATAATCCCCAATATATAGCGTCCCCGGTAGCGCGCAAGATACGGAAGCAGGGATTTATATTCCTTTAAAACGGATGTCTTTGCGGGCTTACTCATATTTAAAATATTCCTGTTTAATTATATGTCAATCAGACCGCGTTAGGTGAAGGGAGCGCCGCCTTCTTTTTCGCTTCTTCCTGTTTCTTTGTGTCTGAATCCAGTTTTGCCGTCCAAATATTCAGCCTTTTTTTTACTTCTTCCGCGTCATCATTCTCGGAAAGCAGCAGATGTATACGCCGCAGCGCGCTTAAAAACGCAATTCCTAGTTTAAAATCATGCGTCTGACTTGTTGAAAGTTCGTATTTCTGGCGATAACGATCCGCGGACTGTAATAAAAGTTTTTTGATTAATCTTAAATGATAAACGGTAGATTCATAAAATGGGGATTCTGGATCGGTGTTGGCGTAAGCGTTCCGAAGATTTAAAATATTTTTAGCTACAACGGCGAAACGGCCTTCCAGCTCTACAAATGTCCATCTCCATTTTGAATTATCACCGTAAGCGTCCTCAAGAAGATCTACCGCGAGCCCCATCTTTCTTATCAGCCTGTAGCGCTGGTTTTCGTCAAAAGATTCAATCATTGCATGTTTTTCCTCATATTCGGAAAAAGGAGCGTCTATATGCCTGCTGACAATTTCTTCAAGATATATGACAGCCCTATAAAGGGATTTTCTCGCTTCATTCAGGGCTTCTTCATTTTTGGTTTTTAAAACAACCTGGGAGATACCGCTTATAATGATATAATACGAAGTCAGATTGAGCATTTCATCTACAAGATTTAACTTATTAAGGGAGGTGTCAGGAGAGTCATTCTGATTTGCCGCAAGAAAATTTTTTTCCAGCTCAAGCAATGACCTGGTCATTGCGGCATATTTATTTATCTTGACTTGATAATTTTGACGATCATAATCCGTGATTTTCGCCACTATCCGCTCCGTTTTCCGTACCTGGACATTAAATCATCAGCATGGGCAAGCGCGGCTTCCCCAGCGTCTCCCGCTAACATCCTTGCGATTTCTTTCCTGCGGCCTTCCGCGCTTAACGGACCTATACCGGTATAGGTTCTGCCGCCTTCGGTTTTCTTTTCAACCTTAAAATGATTATCGGCTCTAACAGCGATACTCGCTAGATGTGTAACGCAGAAAATTTGCTTATTTTTACCTATTTGTGTCAAATATTCACCGACCTTGAGCGCGACTTCACCACCAATTCCGGCGTCAATCTCGTCAAAAACAAGAGTTTCAACACCCCGCGTATCTTCGATGTTCTGTGCCGCCGTTTTTTCAGGCTCGCCTGCCAGGAGAGCCGTTTTAATGGAAAGCATCACCCTGGAAAGTTCTCCCCCGGAAGCGATACGCGCCAGATCTTTTAGCGGCTCTCCAGTATTCGCGGAAATCAAGAACTCAACATCCTCAGCGCCCCAGGGACCGATGGTCGTCTGCCCTTCCTGCTGTTTGGGAATAATTTCTGTCTGAAAACGCGCATTCGGCATTCCAAGCTGCTGTAAAATACCTGTAATCAGCTTACTCAGTTTTCCCGCCGCGGTGGTTCTTTTTTGCCTAATGCTCTGCGCTTTGGCGACAATATCTTTTTCGATAACGGTTATTTCAGTTTTTAGTTTTTCCCTGTTTTTTTCGGCGTTACAGAGCGCTTCGATTTCAGCTTCCGCGTTTGCTCTGTACGACAGTATCGATTCTTCATCATTCCCCTGACCCTGCGGATCCTGCGCGTGTTTGCAATATTTTTTTTTCAGTTTGTACAGTAAAGCCAGGCGGTCATTGACTTCCTCAAGACGCTGCGGGTCAAATGACAAATTATCCCTGTAACTGCGGAAATCGCCTGCGATGTCTTCCGCTTCATAGTAAAGATTTTCAAACCTTCTGTGAATCTCGCCAAGCGACGCGTCAACCGCCTGAGCGCTGTCCAGGGCATTTTTAGCGCGGCGCGTAAGGCTTAAAACAGAATGTTCGCTGTCGATAAAACAATCAGCCGCTGTATGAATAAGACCTGCCAATTTTTCAAAATCGGAAAGTTTCTGCGATTCATTTTCAAGTTCGCGGATCTCGCCTGCGCGGACAGATGCCTTGGTTATTTCATCGACAGCGTAATATAAAAGTTCCAGCCTTTCCTCCCGCTCCCTGTCGCTTTTCAATGACGCTTCCATCGTTTTGCGCATATCGGTCAGTTCTATAAATTTTTTATAATACTGATTAACCTCGTCTTCTATGCAGGCGAAACGATCCAGATAACGGCGGTGGCTTTCCTTTCTAAGCAATGATTCGTGGTTGTGCTGTCCGTGCAGATCAATCAACAATCCCATAAATTCCGCAAGGTCCTGCCTTGTTACGGGAACATTCTGGATATAAGCCGAACCGCGCCCGGATGTTTTAATGTTTCGTCTAACGATTATGACTTCTTCTTCGCATTCAATGTCGCGGCTTTTAAGCCAGTCTGCGATTTCAGTATTATTTTTTTTTACCGAGATAACCGCCGATACGCCCGCTTCTTCGCAGCCGGAGCGTATAACATCAGTCTCGGTCTTTCCGCCCATTAAGAAACTTAACGAACCTACAATAATCGATTTTCCCGCGCCTGTCTCTCCTGTCAGTGCGTTAAATCCCGGGCGGAATGAAAGAGTAATGGAATCAATCAATGCGTAATTTCTGATTGACAGCTCGTCAAGCATTGGAATCTCCTGCGCTTGAATGATCGCCTGACCAGAACAATTTTGTCCGAAGCGCGGTATAATACGCCTGTTTACCCGCAGAAATCAGCAGCGCGGGCTGCGCCGCCTGCTTAATAATTATCTTATCGGTGCACTCAAGAGAGAATGTGTCCTGTCCGTCAATATTCAAAAGCACCTCTGTCCGCTGTTCCTGTGCGACTGATATAGACAAGGGCTGCCGCGAAGGAAAAACAAAAGGCCTGTTTGAAAGCGCGAAGGGACATATTGGGTTAAGAATTACCGCTTCCATTTCCGGATCAAGAATAGGCCCTCCCGCCGCCATGGAATACGCCGTAGAACCTGTGGGCGTGGAAATGATAAGGCCGTCGCAGCGATAGGCTCCCAGAACAATTTCACCGCCGGATGCCGATTGTTTATTATCCGCAGATAACTGCACGCCAAGCTTAATTAATTTGGCGATTCCAGAAGAAGAAATAACAGCGTCATTGAGACATATATTTTTCATAAGTATATGCGGGCCGCTTTTTGAATTTCGTTCAACAGAAACTTCCAGCATGCTGCGGCGCGACAGGGATATCTTTCCTTTTTCCCACTCCATGAAAACATCAAGCCAGTTACTCATGTCAGCTCCGGCTATAAAACCCAATGTTCCCAAATTAACCGGTAAAATCGGCACGCTCAAAGGCGCAAGGCAGCGGGCTGCATATAACACAGTTCCGTCACCGCCAAGAGAGAAGGCTATATCCCACTTTCCATCAGGCGGTTTTTGCGGTTTTCCGTCATTTATATTTTCCATGGAAAAAATTACCGCTTCAAATCCTGATTTTTCAAGTTCCCCCTGAATTTGATAAGCTGTGACGGCGGCGTTTTTTTTAAAAATATTTACAAACAGTATTGCTCTTTTTACGGAATCACCTGTATTCGCGCTTTTTTTTTTCATTTTACAGTCATCCTTCAGGGAAGAGTCATTATAAGGCGCGATACGCGTTCCGCATCCTGGGAACGAAGCCGCGGATACAGGGGAAACATAACAGTCCTGAGCGCGAGTGAGTTACTGACAGAACAGTTACTGCTCATTCCCACTCCTGCAATGGTATTCTCAAACGCGCTTTCTATAATTATTTCTTTTTTCCGCGCGTAAGAAATTACATCCTTTAACCCTGTTTCCAGCACAAGAGAAAATGAATAATTGTTATACTCATCTTCCGCAATCGGGATAAAGCGTTTATGTCTTGTCCGCAGGCTTGCCTGTGTATACACCTGGGCGATTTCGCGCCTTTTAATGATATTACGCTGCAATTCCTTGAATTGAACAACAGCTAACGCCGCGTTGATATCCGCAAGGCAGTATTCATCCGGAATGGCGGAAAAATTTCTTAATAAAGATCCGTCTTTCCTGTTCATCGCGAAGAGCAGCGCGCCGCCCCCGGATGTAAGTATGTCCCGCTCTTCAAGACCAAGAATGCAAAAAACTCCCTGGAACCGGGAGCTGACAGTTGAAAGCTGCGGACCGGGATTTTTTTTCTTTTCCTTCGAATCACCGGCGGAAGCGGTTTCTTCATTATTGCTCGCGGGTTTGAACTGGCTTCCGTAACTTAATGATATATCTTCAATAACCGGAATTCCCAATTCCGCGGCAGATGCGGCATTCGGCAGAAAACCAAGCGCGTGATGCAAAACTACAGCGCATACTTCAAGATTATCCGGTTTATTTAAAATGGCGTTTTCAATTGTTTCACGGTTCATGCAGGGAAAATCATAGGTTACATCGCAGAAGAGAGGCGTTAGGTGCAAGTCATCTATAACCTGGTAATAATAACGCGGAGAAAGCGCGGAAATAATCACAGCCTGCCCTGATCGGGCATTGAGCGCTTTCAGCGCCAGATGCAGGGCGACCGCCGGGCTGCGCAGGGCAAGAGCATAATCAAAATGCAGTTGTTCCTTTGCTGTCTGTATTAAAAGCCTGTTCCGTTCCCCGGGACCTATTTTTTCTTCCACCATTGCGGTTAACACCGCATCCATATCCTTCCGTCTGATAGTGGGAGAATAAACCTCGATTTTCATGATTACCTACTTACAGCAAAGCTTCCAGTACAAGTAAACGCGGAATCACTTATTTCTGAGTTCAGCGATTTTTTGCAGTTCCTTGGGATTAAAGAGATCTCTTATTTCAAGAATAATCAGGTAACCTTGCTCCTGACGTACAACGCCTTCAATATATTCGGCACCAATACCCGAAAACATCTGCGGCGGCGGCTGGATATCCTGCTTTTCTATTGTTACTACCCGCGAAATCCGGTCTATAATAACTCCAAGCTTCATTCCGTCAATGTCAAGAATGACAAAACCTGACAACAATTCATCTTCTTCTGATGTTATCAGTTTTCTGAGATGAAACCGTTTGTGTAAATTAATTATGGGAATAATTTCGCTTCTAAGGTTAAAAATACCTTCCACATATGTAGGGGCGTTGGGAATTGCCCGGATTGTCTGTACGCGGACAATCTCCTTAACATCCATAATGTTAACACCATACAACTCCTGACCGAGTTGAAAAGTAACCAGTTGTCTGGAATCATTCGTATCATTTTCTTTATTTGCCATCAGGAATAACCCCCTTATCTATACCTATAAATATAACATTAAAATACAATAGGTTCAAGTAGATTATTCCCTGACCCAAACCTGACCAAATCCCAGAGAACCCAGCTTTACAGCCGCGGGGTAAACATTATCCGAGACAATGCCAGTAACCAGCACCCGGTAAATGGAACTTGAATTCTCCCAATAAACATCAAAACCGGCTGATTTTAAAAGCTGTACTGTTTCATCCGCCATCTGTAAATCTAAATATGCTCCTACCTGTAAACGATAGACTTTTCCGGAATTTCTGTCCGGTAAACCGGGAAGTATTTGTATTTGTTCCGGTAAAACAGCGGGAGGAAACACCGGAATTTTACCGGTAATTTCGGAACCGGATGAGCGGTTCTGTTCATTAACAGGAGCCTGATTAGTCAAAGATCTTGTACTCGTAACGAGGAGCGAATTTGTAACAGGCAGCGGATTTGCCGCAGGGATCGGATTTACCGCTTGCAATGTGTTTGAATTATTTGGCTGGGAAGAACTAGCTGCCTGTTCCTGAGGAGTGGCCGCAGTTGATGCGCTTGAGCCGGCAGATTGTGCAGCGTTTGCCGCCGCAGGTGAAACGCTTGAGCCGGTGGATTTTGTAGCGCTTGCCGTCGCGGGTGTTGAGCCGGCGGATTGCGTAGCGCTTGCTGCCGCAGGTAATGAGCTTGTACTAACAGGCCTGGATGAACTTGTATCTGGATTAGGTGAACCCCCGGTTGGAATTTGAGTATTTACCGGTGGTTGAGTATTATTTACAGCCGGAGCTGCTGAAGGCGCTGATAAATTTTGCATATTCATCAGCCACACAGCATCACGGGATTCTCTTGCTTCCCGCGCCTCTCTCGCCTCGCGGCTTTCACGAGCTTCTCTCGCCTCGCGGCTTTCACGGGATTCTCTGGCTTCACGGCTTTCTCGAGCCTCTCTTGCCTCGCGGCTTTCGCGGGATTCTCTTACTTCACGAATTTCACGGGCTTCCCTGGCTTCCCTGGCATCCATAGCCATTGTCATCAGCCATGCCAGAAAATCAGTATTTGCGGCGGATCCGCCAGTAACAGGTAAAACATTTTGTGACGGGATTATTCTTTCATCAACACCGCTAAAATAAGTACTTTCAATACTGCCAGCCGGAGTTTCCGTTCTAAAAATTTCCGGCACATTGGAAACAATAGCTTGAGGTGGAGCATTTACAATAATCTGTTCGCCTATAACTTCCTGACTGATAACCGGTACCTGATCAATAACTGTCACCTGACTTTCTGCGGGTATCTGTTCAGTTACTACATTGCTTTGAACAGGCATCTGTTCGATTATCAAGCTGCTTTCCGCAGGCGTTTGCACAGTAATTACACTTGGTGTATCTGTAACAATTGGCGTATCAGCTGCCAAAGGAGTATCCATTACTGATTGCTCAGTTACTATTACATGTTCTTCCACATTAGGGATAACTATAACAGGTTCATCAAGATCGACTATTGCTTCACCATACCCTGATATTTGGCTTGACGGACGCGGCGGAGCGCTGACCGAAAGCACAACTGTGTCACCAGCCCTTAATTCAAGAGCGCGGAAAGCCGCAAGCGACAGATCAACAATCCGGTTAGCGGACGCGTCAATGCGGCTAACAATTGTAACCTCAACTTCTTTACCATTACCGGGATTCGTTATCTTTACTCTGGAGTTAAGCGGAAGGCTTGGATGAGCCGCCACAAGCCCTTCAGCTCTCATCTCCTGACTGGCAGCTCCGCGTGCGGTAAAAGTCCCTAATCTCGCTTGAGCGGAAACCTGTACAATTAAAGAAAATGCACAAAACAGGACTAAAAAAAACCGGATCATCCCTACTCCTTACCCTACAAAGTACATAGCCCCCCATACTATAATTCTAAGAAAAAAAAACTAATATTGCAAGAAAACATACTTTTTTTGAAACTAATATTTATAAATATGGCTGGGAACGAGTAAAAAAAAAGAGCCGCGCAAAAGGCAGCTCTATGTAAGAAAAACAAAAAATTTGGCAGCGACCTACTTTCCCACGCTTTAGAAACGTAGTATCATCGGCGCAGAAGGGCTTGACTTCCGTGTTCGGAAAGGGAACGGGTATAACACCTTCGC
>WQSN01000016.1 GCA_009787835.1 Treponema sp. | reverse complement strand
TGCATAATCGCGCAGATGGCGTTCAAGCCAGGCGACAGTTTCCGCGTCCAGGTGATTGGTAGGCTCGTCGAGTAACAGTATGTCCGGTTTTTGCAGAAGCAGACGGCAAAGAGCCACCCGCCGTCTTTCACCGCCAGAAAGGTGATCTACAACTTCATCGCCGTTCGGGCAGCGCAACGCTTCCATCGCAAGTTCAAGGCGGCTGTCCAGATTCCAGCCGTCAGCGGCTTCAATCTTCTCCTGCAATTCCGCCTGCTTTGTGCCCAGCTTGTCATAATCGGCGTCAGGCTCTCCGAAGGCCTCGCTTACCTTGTCAAATTCCGCAAGGAGCGCGACTAGTTCCATGGCCCCCTCGGAAACAATATCTTTTACTGTTTTTCCCGGCTCCAGGTACGGCTCCTGTTCCAGAAACCCGATTTTAAATCCCGGGCTGATTGAAGTATCTCCGGCGAACTCGGTATCAACACCCGCGAGTATTTTCAAAAGACTTGACTTTCCCGATCCGTTAAGGCCGATAACGCCGATCTTCGCGCCGTAAAAATAGGAGATACTTATATCCTTTAGCACCTGTTTGGTTCCGTGTTTTTTGGAAACCTTGTACATGGTGTAAATTATTTTTTTATCATCGGTTGACATGGTTAAAGTGTAGCACAGGAGATGACTAAATTTATAGTACCTGTTATATAATTCCTTGAATAATTAATTTGTGCTATATTATCACCATGTCTTTAAACTGGAAAGAAATTGATTTAATTCTCGAGGAACTCGATATTGAAGGTGCGCAGATTCAAAGCGCCGTGCAGAGCGCTTTTGATGTAATTATTTTACGTTTGCATAAAAAAGGTGAAACTAAACAGATACTAATATCTCTCAGTCCAGGAGCGTGCAGAATACATGAAACATTCCGCGCGGTTCCAAAGAGCGATAAGCCTCTGCGTTTCGCGCAATTTTTGTCTTCCAGAATTGTAAACGGCTGGATTACCGAAGCATGCCAGCTTGGCGATAACCGTATTATAAGAATTTCTGTTAAGAGGCCGGATGGAATCTATAAGCTGTATATCCGTCTTTGGTCTAACGCGGCGAACTTTATCGTTACAGGCGAAGACAACACTGTGTTAGACGCAATGCGCCGCCTGCCTAAACGTGGCGAGATTACTGGCGGTATTTATTCACCTGAATCTCTTATGGAGCAGGGCAACGGTGAGGCTGCGAAAAAACCCAGGCGTGAATATGAAGTGCGCGCGTTATCAGGCGAAGGATCATTCAATAGTAAAATAGACGCGCTTTACGCGGCGCAGGGAGGGCCGCTCTCTCTTGAAACATTAAGGGAACAGGCAAGACGCAGTTGTGAAGGCAGTATGGGCAGGATCAGCGCCGCGCTTGAAAAGTTAAGGGAAAAAGAAGCGTCATTCGCCAATTGCGAACGGTTAAAAAACTATGGTGACATAATTTTATCTAATATCGCGGCTGTCAAACCCGGCGATAAATGGCTGGAGGCGGATGACAACGGTGAAACAATCCGTATTGAGCTAACGCCCAACCTAAACCCCGTATTAACGGCAGGCAAATATTATGAACAATATAAAAAGGAAAAAAACGCTCTTGCCGAAATTCAAAGGGAGATAGCGGAAGGCGAAAATGAATTAAAAAATGTAACAGAAAAATTAAACCGTCTGTTAAGCGAAACCAATCCCCTTGTTTTGGCGAAAATGTTAAAATCACGAGGCGCGGCCGCCGTTACGGGACATGGTAAAAAAGAAAAATCGCGTCCGGGGTTATCGTTCAGGCGCGGTGACTGGCTGATAATTGTCGGAAGGGACGCTTCTGAAAATGATGAACTCCTGCGCCGTCATGTAAAAGGCAACGACACATGGCTTCACGCAAGGGATTATCACGGCTCTTATGTGTTTATAAAGCAGAGGGCAGGTAAAACAGTGCCTCTGGATATTTTGCTGGATGCGGGAAACCTTGCGATTTTTTATTCAAAAGGCAGAAATAACGGAGCAGGCGATTTATTCTACACACTGGTAAAATACCTGCGCCGCGTCAAAGACGGTCCCAAAGGACTTGTTATCCCGACACAGGAGAAAAATTTGCACGTAAAGCTGGAAGACAAACGTCTGCGCACTCTTGAAGGCTGCAAGGTATAATTCCTTTCGTATCTAAAAATTAATTTCCATGATTTATATGGATTCGTGTTTTTTTGTAGAATAATTAATTTAGGAAAAAGAATGAATGTTAAAAATATTTTTAATTATCTGTAATATTACCAATTGTTGTCGGGATAATTATTGGGACAGCGTTATTTATATTAGGTGAAGCGGATGACGCGCCGGGATTGTACCTTATCGGGCTTATCATTTCTTTATCTTTACAGATAACATATCGCAGTTATGCAAGACGCCTTTTGATAACGCAAAGCAGCCAAGTCCCGCGCCCAGTTCCCAGAGCGCCAATACAAGAAGTCCTGCCAAATTTCCAGTTTCGCCGCCAATGATAGTTCCTGTAGCAACAGCGAGCGTTATTCCCGGCGCAATGATTAACATTACCGCGAAGCAATATATCATCATTAAGATTCCCGTGCTGATGTCCGCGCCGGTAAACCGTATGGATAAATAATTGACACCTAACAATAACAGCGAGAAAAGAGTATATGTCAGGATACAGATAACAATTAATGCCGGGTTTGCGCTGATTAAAATACCGCTAATTCCAAAGAGCAGTACGCTTTCAATTAATGTCTTTGCCATGACTTCCATATTGCTCCATAGAATCTTTTTGAAAGAAGATTCCGGAATCATATAGATGTAATGAGAGTATGTTTCCTGCAATCCCCTTCCGGTTCCTATCAGAAAAACCTGTATCCACATCAGTATTTGCATAATAATCATTAAATCGCTGATGATGGAAGAAGCGGTTGCGGCGCCGATAATCAGGAAGACCGAGAGTAAGCTTATAAAACCGAATCTGTTTTGACGCAAACTTTCCCGAACGTGTTTACCGAAGAGAGCATACGCGCCGCTTCCTGAAATGCCGGTTCCGGAAACTTTTATCTGTCTTGAGGAAACCGACGCCGCTGTGATATTTCCATCGGAAACCGCGCGTTTTTTTTCATACGCTGTTTCGGTTGTTACAAGCACATCCTCGTAATAATCCGCTCTGGAGAGTAAAATATATATTGTTAAACCGGCGCCGAGGAGCAGATTCAAAGAGAGAAAGAATATGCCGCCTGTTATATCTCCTGTTAAAAGAGAAGTAAGTCCGCTTGCAGTCCATCCTGCCACAGGAATAAATTTCATGAATGGAGAACATATAGCCGCTTCCAGCGTCAGATAAATATCCTTTATCTGAAAATACTGATAGACAAGGAAGACCGCTAATGGCAGCAGCAGAGAAAGAACGAAACATCTAAAAAATTTTTTACGGACATCGCTGCCGCAGGTTTTACTGTAAATAAAAAGGGATACTATAGTTAAAACAATAACGCTTAATATAAATCCCGCGAAAATCAACATAACGCCGCCGAAATTTATGCCGAAAACAGAAAGCCATCCTGCCTGAAACGGTATAAAGAAACCTGCTAAAAAAGCGGTCTTCGCCATGCGGACAATACCGTACAGCAGTATTTTCCGCGGACTGACAGGCGATACAAACAGCAGGTTTACATCGTTCATTTCAAATATATTATCACCGCCTGATAATCCTTTTGAAAGGGCGAGAGCGGTAAAAATGGATATAAACAGAAACAGGATTCCCGTAAATATAGTAATAGGCCTGTAAATATCAATTTCTGATTTGTTGATAATTGACAATATAATGGTGCCTGTAAGAGCGGCCATTACAAATATATATAACGCGAGTTTTCCAGGTTTTTTGAATAATTCCATAATGCTGTTTTTAAAACTTTTTATAATAATAAAAAAAAGCGCGTTCATTATATTTCGCCCTTATGGATTGCGCGCCGCAGGCTGCGGACCCTCTGTGATTTTAAAGTATACATCTTCCAGCGACAGACCTTTTGGCATTTCCCCACGGCGGCAAACAGCCGCGACCTTGCCGTTTTTCATAATGTAGGTGGTATCCCAATTATCCTCTATGCTTTCTATAATGTGGGTGCTGATCAAAAGCGCGCAGCCGTTTTTCTTTAAATCAGAAATCAAAGCTTTGATTTCCCGTATGCCGTGCGGGTCAAGTCCAACAAGAGGTTCATCAAGTATCACAGCCTGGGGTCTGGGCAGTAAAGCGCAGCATACATTAACCTTCTGCTGCATCCCCTTGGAAAGTTCCTTTCCAAGTTTAGCGGCCTTGTCTGTCATTTCAAAACGGTTAAGCAGATCGTCAGCTAACGGCTGCCAGTCTTTAAGTCGGTAGGCTTTGGCGATAAATTCCAGATGTTCACTCACGGTAAGCATCGGGTATAAAACAGGAATTTCGGGGACATAACCCAGCAGGCGTTTAGCCTCGACAGCGCGGTTGTCATATCCGCCTACTGTAATAATTCCGCTAAACCGCAATAATCCGCAGATGGATTTTATCAGCGTGGATTTACCCGCGCCGTTTGGTCCGAGTAAAACAGCCAGCTCGCCTTGTTTAACCGAAAGGCATATATCATCGTTAGCGGTATATTTACCGTAACGCTTGGATACATTCTGTACAGTAATCATTAAAGGTCCTTATTAACCGTTTTTATTTCAGCAAAAATTTTAGTATCCATTATTAATATGGCAGATACCGTAATGATGCCGACATAAAAACGTCTTTTGTCTTAATGGTTTGCGTAAACACCCATTTACAGCCAATATATATGTTTTTTATGGATGTATCTACCTGCATTAGCCGATGGGAGTTTTTTATTATTTTTCTGCTTTTTCCTTGCATACTGACTTTGTAAACACTAGAGTTAATATATATGGAAGCTGTGTTCGCCCAAAAGAAAAGGGTTCGCAGTCCGGTTGGCGCCGGAGTGTTCTATCCTGAAGATAAAAGGGGAATTCTTAAATTTATCCGCTCTTTTGGTCTGGAAGCCGGTAAGGGAGGTAACGCGCAGGCAATAATCGCCCCGCATGGCGCATGGGACTTTAGCGGAGCTTTGGCAGCAAACGCGTTTTCTTCGGCAATGGGCAGGAGTAGTAACATAAACAGGGTAGTTATTTTAGGCCCAATCCATGATAAACGGGAAAAAGGTCTTTTTCTTTCAAATTCACATTCATTTAATACGCCATTGGGGAATATTCTGGTAGATCGGGATATTTCCGAAGAATTAAAATTTAACGGTAATTATTTTGTAATCGACGATATTCCGCATCTAGGTGAACATTCGATAGAGATTTTACTTCCGTTCGTAAAATATTGCTTCCCCCAGGCCTCGATTGTGCCAATCCTTATGGGGCAGCCCAGCGAGGAATATATTGATGATCTGGCTCATGCTTTAAAAGCGGTAATCGCTCCCGTTCTTGATGAAACCCTGATTGTTGTTTCCTGCAATCTCTCCTGCGACAATGATACGGCAACCGCGCGTTTGTTAGCTGAAGAATGCCTGCGCCTTTTTTCCGAAAAAGACGCGCCGGCTATTGCTTCCGCGATACTTGACGGCAGTATCAATGCCTGCGGCGGCGCTCTTGTGGTAAGCCTTCTTGAAAGCGGCCTGCTGGACGGAAAAGACTCCTGTTCCCCGGCAAATTATATGGTCAGCGCCGTAGGCAGCACTGTGGATAATACGGAAAATAATACTGTTTTTTACAGCGCTGTATCTTTTGAATAGTAAAAAAAAACCTAAACTGTTATAAATTATCAGCCGAAAATCTAATATGCGGAAATCTCATTTGTTGATTTTAATTCCATTTTTATTAATTGCCTGTAAATCGCAGCCGCAGCCGCCTTTATCGCTGCCGCCGCCTGTAGAGCCTTTTATTGCGCCCGAAATTGTTTTGGCAATACCGGAAGTATTTGAAGAAGTTATTATCGAAGAGTTTATCGAAGAAGAACCTGTTATAGAAATTATTAAACCTGAATTTTCCATTGTATCAATTGCAGTATTGCAGGCGGATCTTATCAATACGGAATTCCTGACTGTTGTAAGAATCGATAATCCCAATGGGTTTGCAGTAGATCTTTCTTCATTAAGTTATGAACTGTACGGTAATGGCAGATATTGGGGTGACGGCAGAGGAAAGGATATACTGCACATTCCGGCTTTAAGTTCCTGCGAAGCCGAATTCAGTTTTGTAATGAATTTTATCAACATGAACCGCAGACTGTTAGACGACATTATCGCCCTGCGTCAGGTAAATTACCGTTTTAAGGGTGAAGCGCAGGTAGAAACTGATATACCAAGAGTACCCGCCTTTATTACAAATTTTGAACGTTCCGGATTGTCAGAAGTTAGAAAAAAAACCGGTAAATAGGGTTAAAATATATTCTGCTGCGGAAATGTATACTGAGGTTGTTCCAAAACTCGGTTAGTTTTGTCACAACCTCTTGAAAAAGCGGTCTAATCGAACCAAAGGTTCGCGCCCACTTTTTCATATAAATCTAAGGTAGCTGTTCCAAAAACTGAAGTTTTGGAACAGCCTCTAATAATTAAATTTATTTGGTGGCCTGTCAGAGAAAAAAACACCGCGCGGAGGCGGCGCTTTTTTCTCTGACACCTCTCAAGTATTTTTTTGGCATACATTTCAAATTTCACTCTGTAAGCAAATATTTATATAACTGTCAGTATTTTTATTATTGAAAAAATATTAAAAAAGTGGTATAATATTTCAAAAGGAGTGTTTTTTTATGTCATTTAAAAAATTTATATCTATTTATGCTATATTTTTGCTGTTTAGCTCAATATCTGTCTTTGGACAAACCCGTCCTACACTTGCGATTCTTCCGTTTACTGGCGGAAGCGCCTCGGACGGTGAAACAATCGCGGAACTGTTTTCTTTTGATCAAACGCTGAACAGTTCGTTTGCTCCTGTTCCGCGCACCAGTATAAATTCCGCGATCAGACAGGAACAGAACTTTCAAATGGGATCGGGAATGACTGATCCTGAAACTATCGCGCGTCTGGGAAGACAGCTTGGCGCTAAATTTATTGTTTCGGGGAATATAACAAGATTGGGAAATCAGCAGCTAATGATAATTTCGATCATGCAGATTGATAACCTTCAGCAGATAGCAGGAGACTGGCGGACATATTCAAATATAACCGAGATACGCGGATATTTGCCGGAGATGGCAAGGAATATTGTCGCGGCTTCCCAGAAAGACACGTCGAAGCTTCAAAAAATGGCGGTGCTTCCATTTCAGATAACGTCAGGAGATCATGAAGCTGATGTGCTGGCGCAAATTCTCGCAATTGAAGTTACGCGCTCAGGAACATACGCGGTATTTCCCAGAACGAAGACGCTGGAACAGGTTCAGGCAGAATATAAAAATCAATTCAGCGGCGATACCGCAGATGAATACATAATTTCAATCGGCCGCGGTGACAATCCTCTTCTGGCTCTTTCCGGCGCGGCAAGAAGGCTTGGCACGGATCGCTTTTTCAACGCTGCTATAATTAATGTGGAGAGCGGGATACAGGTAAAAGGCGATTATGTTGAATATAAAGCTATTGAAGAAGGAACTGAGGCAATACGGAAACTTGCAGGTTTGCTTACCGGGGTAACAACTACTACAACGACAACAAGCGTCTCCGCGAATTTTGTACGCGTTGAAGGCGGTACATTCCAAATGGGAACAGCGTCAGGCGGAAATGATAATGAAAGACCAGTAAGGCAAGTAACATTAAAAAGTTTTAGTATGAGTAAATATCCTGTTACACAGAAAGAATGGTATGAAATAATGGGAACCACGATTCAACAGCAACGTGACATGGCAGATAGAACATGGTCTATGAGAGGAGAAGGAGATAATAATCCTATGTATTATGTAAGCTGGCATGAAGCGATAGAATACTGTAACAGGCGAAGCCAGAGAGAAGGATTAACACCAGTATACAGCGGTTCAGGAAATAATATAACATGCAACTGGAACGCAAATGGATATAGATTACCAACCGAGGCGGAATGGGAATATGCCGCGAAGGGCGGGAACACAACAATGCTGTTAACAGAATATTCCGGCAGTAACAGCGTAGACGCGGTTGCCTGGTATAGCGGTAACAGCGGAAATAGTACAAAACCAGTAGGGACAAAAGCGCCCAACGGTTTAGGAATATACGATATGAGCGGGAATGTATGGGAATGGTGTTGGGACTGGTATGGAACATACCCAAGCGGAGCGCAAACAGATCCTCGCGGCGTTTCTTCAGGGTCTCACCGCGTGTATCGCAGCGGGAGCTGGTTCTTTCCTACCGCTGGCGTCCGTTCCGCGTACCGGGGCCTCAACACACCGTCTTACCGTAGCAACTACGTCGGTTTCCGTGTCGTGCGCAATTAGGTTTATTTGTTATATTACTTTTATTTCGCGCGACGCCATATAGTTGGTAACAAAGACGCGCTCAATGTTTCGCGCGCAGTAATTTGGCGTGCCCCTGGTTTACAGGCTCAAGTAACAGGGAAGGAATTAGTTCAGTTACGCGAAATGCCTGCCTGCCGCCGGAAGCGGCGCTATATCAATCCAAAACAAACGGCAGCACTCCGTCAATGTCCGCCTTTCCTGTGAGCGCCATAATGAGCCTGTCAAGCCCCATCGCTACGCCTGAACAGCGCGGAAAGCTCTCAAAAATTTTCCAGTAATCGCGATCAACCTTGTGCGGTACTATGGCGTTACCGGCTTTCGCTGCTTCTTCGCTGATAAAAAAATCTTTTACTTTTTGCGGATCTGTTTCCTCTGAGAAGCAGTTCGCGAGTTCAATGCCGCCATGGTATAACTCCCATCGTTCCACTGTTCTTCCGTTAGGTGACAATTCAGCGAGACATGGGACAAAAGCGGGGTAATCAAGGAGCGCTACAGGTTTTTCATGTTTTAAATGAGGCTCAACAGCGTGAATAAAAATTAAATCGTAAAGCTGCGCGATTGTAAGATCGGGAATCGGGTCAAGCCCAAGCCTTCGTGCTTCCTTTTCCATTGCTTTAGCATTTCCGGCAACCCTGAATAAATCAAACCCCGCGTGCTTTTCAAAGGCTTGAGCGACTGTTATCCGTTCAAATGGCAATAAATCATTGTTTTTTAAAAGACAGCTAAACAGCTCTTCCGTTAATGAGAGTGAATCCAAATATCCAGCGTCCATTGTATAATACTCCAGCATTGTAAATTCGCTGTTGTGCAAACGGCCCGAAGATTCGCCGTTACGGAAACATTTGCATATCTGATAAACATTCACGCGGTGCTGGGCGATTATTTTTTTCATCCAGATTTCAGGAGACGGAACCAGATAAAGAGGTTTGCTTTCTTTTTTGCAGCCATGCGGATAAAGCCTTTCAGTTTTAAAAACTTCAAGACACGATTCGGGTATTAAATCCGCAGAGAGCAGGGGAGTGTCCAGTTCAAGATAATTTCTGCTGTCAAAAAAAGATCGCACATTTCTGATAATAGCCGCGCGTCTTTGTAACATATCAATATCCAAGCTAAACCTCAATAAAAATAATTATGTCAGTTTTAATACTGTTTCCTTCCATTGGCGGCCGCGGTCGAATTCGTTCAGGAACATGCCGAAACTTGCGCAGCCGGGAGACAGGGCGATAATGCCGCCTTCTTTGGCTTTTTCAAGAGCGCACAGGACGGCTTTGTCAAGATTATCAAACGGGCCGCGGTAATTAATGCCTTCTTCACCTAACAGAGGGATCAGTTTCTCGCTGCCTGTGCCGGCAAGGAGAATCACCTCTTTTGCTTTTACCGCTGTCCTTGCGAGCGGGGTAAAATTTAAATTTTTATCTGTGCCGCCTGTTACAAGAACCAATGACCCCTGGAGACTGAGAGCTTCAACGCAGGCGGCGGCGGCTTCGGGGATTGTGGCGGCGCTGTCATTGTAAAAACGAATTCCCTTCGCTTCATGAAACAGTTCCAGTCTGTGTTCTATGCCGGGAAATTCCGCAAGAACCCCGCGTATTTTTTCCGCTTCCATGCCAAGACTGTAGGCGGCAAGAGATGCCGCAAGAAGGTTTAATTTCTGATGATTGCCGGGCGTGCGTAAAATCGCCGGAACAAGCTCTGTAATTTTATTATCACAGAGAGGCCAGCCTCTTAAAAGCGCCATGCCGCGGCCGTCAGAATCAATCCAACCGCCGCTCTGATTTACAGCTAACGCGAAACAGTCCGCGCTGCCTGAATAAACAAGGGGGCGGCCTTTGGATTCAGAGAGGAAACTTTTTCCCCACTCATCATCGCCTGCAACAGTTACGCAGCTTTCATCCTGTCCTCTGTAGATGTTTCTTTTATCGTCAACATATTCCTCCATTGACGCATAACGGTCAAGATGATCGGGCATTATCGCGGTAAGAATTGCCGCTTTTGGTTTTAATAACGGGTTTCCGTCATCTGAAACGCGTCCTTTTAAATCGCCTAACTGCCAGCTTGAAAGCTCTAGGACAACATCGTCATTTTCCGAAAGTTCATCCAGAAATGTTAACGGAGAGACTGTGATATTTCCGCCGAGATACGCCTTGCCGTAATTACCGGCCCTGTCAAGAATCCTGTGAAGGGCTGTCGCGGTGCATGATTTTCCCTTGGAACCCGTTACGGCGAAAAGCCTTGCTTTGGATTCTGAGAGGAACAGTGAAATGTCTGTCTCAATATTTTTTGACGCGAGAAGAAATGGCGAATCCGGTTTTACGCCGGGATTTTTTATCACTATGTCTGCGTTTTTAAAATCTTCCATTTCGTGTTTCCCAAGCACATAACGCACGCTTTCACCTTTGAGTTCACGGCAAGATGCGTCAAGCCGCTCTATCGAAGGTAATAATGTTTTTTCATCCCTTATATCTGTGATTGTTAAAGACGCTCCGCGCTTAAGCAAAAAACGCGCGGTTTCCAAGCCTCCGCCATGCAGACCAAGACCCATTACCACTACTTTTTTACCTGAATAATCCATGTTATGTTAATACCATGCAGTTAAATATCTGTAAACAGGCATAATATGAGTCAGAATGAAATACTCGCTCCTTTGTCTGTGCTTGACGATACCGGCCATCCGCATAATTTCGGCTGGTCAAAAAAGCCGGGATTATATTACGATCCAGTTCTGGCCGCTTCCCCCAGGTACAGGATTACAGAATCAGATCGTTACATTGTGCACTCGCCCACTCATCTTGTTATTTTTGAAGTGAAGGATGACGGCTGGCTTGGTTACATGAGTGTTTCCATAATTTCGCTAAGGGACAAAAAACGTTCAACACATGTTTTTCAGTCATTGTTTCCGCTTGGCGATTTTGATATGCCGACGGGCAGTGAAACAGGTTCCATCATCTGGCGCAGAAAAAAAACTCATCTTGATATTGTATGTATGGATGATGGAGTAAGAATCATCAAGGTTGAAATCCCGAAATTCGGACATAACCGCAGCCTGCGGGGAGCGCTTGTATTAAGCGAACCTTCAGCCTCTCAATCGCTTATTACAAACCAGCCCTGGCGGAGTGAGAAAAACGCGTTCAGATATACGCGCTGTTCTCCCTGGTATTCAGCGGAAGGGGTGATTCAGTTTGGCAGTGCGGAGATAATCTTTACCAAGGGGAATGGGTGGGGAATTTTTGACTGGACCCGGTGCGCCCGTCCAAAGGCTGATATCCGGTATTGGGCCGCTGCCTGCGGGATGATAGACGGAAAGCTTCTTGGTTTTTGCGTAGGCTACAGTTGGGCGGATTTTTCCATGGGAACGGAAAACGGTTTTTTTGTAGACGGAAAGCTGCATAAACTGGATCAGGTAACTTTTCATATACCAATGTCCAATTGGCTCTCTTCCTGGCGTTTTACAAGCAATGACAACCGGCTGGAAATGTCTTTTTATCCACATCAGGAGAGAAGCGAACAAAACAGGCTGTTTAATTACAGTTCTTCACGGCGTCAGGTTTGCGGTTTTTTCTCGGGAAAAGCGCAGTTGGATGATGGTTCTGTAATTGAATTTCATAATTTAACCGGTTTTACTGAAAGATGTAAAATGAGGTATTAAATCGCTTTATTCTTGTTATTCATAAAATTTATTGATATAATGACGAAAAGGTTTTAAAGAATAAACTTAAATGCTGAAAATAATTAACAATTGGCGGTTTTATACGCTGGGGCGCGAACAGTACCGCGAGTGCATGGCGAAAACATTCACAAGCAACCTTATCAGGGTACGGTGGGCAAACCTTGTACTTGCTATTTTTGCAAGTCTTTTTTCAATTATACTTTTTATACAAGGAAATTATTCAGAAACAATAGTCTATATCTCTGTAGCGGCAATAGCGGCGTTTCTTGCTTTTTATACCAATTATTTAATGCAGAAAGCCGATGTAAACTTCCGGACCATCTATGTATTAATCGGGCTGTTTTATATAAATTTCATGGCATTCGGCATTTACATCAGCGTATGGTCGCCTTCAGCGCATGACAGTATCGCCGCGATATTTTATGTTTTTCTGATATGCGCTTTCCTGATGTTTATCAATTCGCCTGTATATAACTTTTTTCTGATATTAAGCGCGCTGATAGCTTTTATAATTTCCGTTATTGTTGTTAAAAATCCCGCTAACGCGTTCATTGATGTTACAAACGCGCTGATAACAGGCCTCATCAGCCTGTATTTCAGCTGGTTAATTCCAAAACTGCGCATGGAGCTGGAGTTAAGCGCAATCATGCTTGAAGAAGAACGAAATAAATATTTTGATCAAAGCACAATTGATGAATTAACCAGGATGAAAAACCGCCGCGATTACATGATTACTTTTAAAAGGTATCTTGTTAATTACAGAACAACCGATGACTGGATTTGCGTCGCCATCTGCGACATTGATTTTTTCAAATTCTATAATGATCATTACGGTCATCCGAAAGGAGATGACTGTCTTCGCGCAATCGGCGGAGTATTGGACAGCTTAAAGGAAAGTTTGGGCGTTTACACCGCAAGAGTCGGCGGAGAAGAATTCTCCCTGCTGTGGTTTGAAAAAGATCTTTCCCATATTGATACCGTAGCAAATCATCTCTCAAAAATGATATACGATCTAAGAATCCCCCATGAGAAATCAACAGTATCGCCTTATGTGACGCTCAGTATGGGCGTATATGTTGAAAGATGCGGCGCGTCCAGTGATGTTAAACCCCTTTACAATTTGGCGGATAAGGCCCTGTATTCAGCGAAAGGAAGCGGCCGCAATTGCACGGTTGTCACAGGCAGTGAAATAACGGAGTATAAAATCACCTCTGTCTCTGCCGAAGAAGCGCAGGAATCCCAGGATCAGAAAACCGGGGAGATTATTTAATATTACAGTAATTATTCTTTCTTCCTGGGCATCAGTACTTTCAGAAGCAGCATTGTAAAAATCATTATAAATCCGCAAACTATAAAAATTCCTGCCATGCCTTTCCACATTATTTCAAGAGATCCGAATAAATCGGCGTAGTTTATATTCATTTTTTCCTCACTAACCCAAATAATTCAATATAAGACTTAATACAATGCCGCTTGCCGCGACAGATGAAACCTGGCCTGAAACATTCGCGCTTACCGCATGCATTAAAAGTATATTTTCCGGGTCTTCCTTTAACGCCATTTTCTGCACAACGCGCGCGGACATCGGGAACGCGGAAATTCCCGTGGCTCCTATCATCGGGTTTATTTTTCTCTTTAAAAAGATGTTTATAAATTTAGCGAATAACACTCCGCCCGCCGTATCGAAGATAAAAGCGAAAAGTCCCAGAAGCATAACAAGAATTGTATCAATCTTTACAAAGTTTTCCGCCTGCATTGTAAAGGCGACAGTAATTCCCAATAAAAGGGTAATCAGGTTCGCGAGGGTTTTTTGGGCGGTTTCAGAAAGGGAATCCAGAACGGTGCATTCGCGAATAAGATTACCGAACATTAAAAATCCAATAAGAGCGACAGCCGCCGGAGAAATAATGCCGACAATCATCGTTACCGCTATCGGAAAAATAATTTTAATTATCTTCGGTATTTGCTTGTCCGCTTCAATGGGCATTCGGATCATTCTTTCTTTTTTGGTGGTTAAAAGTTTGATTGTAGCGGGCTGAATTATCGGCACAAGCGCCATATAGGAATATGCCGCAACCATAATGGGTCCCAGATAGCTGGATTTCAGAACCTGAGCGACAAGAATCGTTGTAGGTCCGTCAGCCGCTCCGATAATTCCTATAGCCGCCGCGTCATTCATGTTAAAGCCCAGAAGGACCGCAAGGGTGATGGTGGCAAATATTCCAAAGGTTGCTGCTGCACCAAACAGAAAATAAACCGGTCTTGTTAAAAGAGGGGTAAAATCGATCATCGCGCCAATGCCGATGAACAGTAAAAGAGGCATGATTTCAGCGGCGTCAATGCCTGTTTCAAAGAGCCACTGTATCGGACCGTGAACTTCACCAATTCCCGGCATAATCTGGTTAATTACTCCGCTTAACGGCAGATTTACCAAAATCGCGCCAAAACCCATTGGTAAAAGAAGGCTTGGTTCATACTCCTTTTTAATTGCCAAAATTATTAAAATGACACCTATTACATACATTACAAGATGTTTCCATGTCAAATTAGTAAAATTCTCAAAAATAAATTCCATAATTTTTCCTTGTTATTTACAGTATCTTAAAATTCCAAAGATAACAAGGTTAAAAACAATTATTTATATCTTTAATTTGGCAGTAATTATTTAGACTTTTTATTAATAATATTACATAATCATTTATCTATGAAAAATGGTAATTCCGGCATACCCACAGACAAGATTCGCATCATTAAAACCGCTTCGCTGACCGCGCTTCTGGGGAACGCGGCGCTGGCAATCGTTAAAATTGTGACAGGAATTTATTCGGGAAGCCTTGCCGTTGTCGGAGACGGAATTGATTCTTCTGTAGATGTACTTATCGCGATTATGTCTTTGTTTGTGGCGCGGATCATTTCTCATCCCGCAGATGAATCTCACCCATGGGGGCATGGAAAAGCAGAAACTGTAGCGACCGCCATGCTGTCCTTTATGCTTTTTTTCGCCGGAGCCCAGCTTATTTTCAGTTCCGGAAAAGATATTATTTTTGGCGCACAGCGTGAAGTTCCCTCGCTGCCGGCTTTCATAGTTACGCTGGTTTCAATAGCGGTAAAATTGCTGTTGTCATGGTCGCTCCATATAATGGGAAAAAAAGCCGGCTCATCAATGATAAAAGCCAATGCGAAAAACATGTCAGCCGACGTCCTTCTTTCCGCGGGCGTTCTCGCCGGTCTGGGGCTTTCCATGTTTTTTAGTATCGGTTTAATCGATTCATGGGCCGCGGTTTTGGTAGGAATATGGGTTATAAAATCGGCCATTGGAATTTTTTTGGAAGCCAACACAGAGCTTATGGACGGAGGATATGACAAGGCGCATTATCAGGATGTTTTTGACGCGGTTAAATCTGTTGAAGAAGCGGGACACCCTCACCGTGTGCGCATGCGCCGTATTGCGGGTTTCTGGGATATAGACATTGACATTGAAATTCCGCCAAACAAAACAGTTATCGAAGCTCACTGGATTTCCTACAAGGTTGAGAACGCGATCAAAATGCGGATAGATAATATATATGATATCATGGTTCATATTGAGCCCGCCGGCAATCTTGAAAAAGAAGGATACGGTCTTTCAGAAGAATCACTTAAATGAACGCCAGTTACTAAAACCGCGTTTTCTAAATAATTTTTTTTGAATATTAACCGGAAATTTCTTAATAATTTACCTGTGTTGAACTAATTTGCACAATAATAAAAGCTGTATATAATATTTATATGAATAAACTGAATACATCCGGTATTATTGGTCAATTTGCAATTTACGGCGAGTTAACTGAAATAAAGGCTTTCGGAAGCGGACATATCAATGATACTTTCCAATCGCGCTGGAATCAGGCGGGAAGCACTGTACGTTATACGCATCAGCGCATTAATCACAATATATTTATCCATCCTGACAGAGTAATGGATAATATCCTTCGCGTTACGCGACATATAGCGGAGAAGAACCGTACTAACGGCATTCCGGACTGGAGCCGGCGTTCCCTTACCGTGGTTCCTGCCAGGGACGGAAAACCATGGGCGCGTGACACTGAAGGAGGCTGGTGGCGCACTTATTTATTCATTGAGAACGCGTATACAAAGGATACAACATCATCTCCCGCGGAAGCCCGTTTTCTTGGCGAAGGCATAGGTCTTTTCCAGAAGCAGCTGTCAGACCTTCCGCCGCCTGAATTACATGACACTATTACTGATTTTCATAATATGGAAAAACGTTATCTCCGCTTTTATGAGGCCCTTGATAAAGACGCGTTAAACAGGGCAAAGGAAGCGAGAAGTGAAATTGATTTTATGCGGATAAACAAAGACAGGGGAGCATCTCTTGTGTGCGCCCTGCATGAAAAGCGCATACCGTATCGAATCTGCCATAATGACACCAAAATGAACAATATTCTGATAGACGAGAAAGATTCCAAAGCGTTATGTGTAATAGACCTGGACACGGTAATGCCGGGAACGAGTCTTTTTGATCTGGGGGATCTAATTCGCACAGTCAGCAACAGTGCTGCGGAGGATGAGCAGGATTTATCAAAAGTGGACTTTGACATCGCTTTTTTTGAAAGCCTGCTTGAAGGTTATCTTTCACAGGCGAATGATTTTTTAATTCCGCAGGAGATTGAGCTTGCGCTGGAATCAGGCAGAAATATTACTCAGATAATGGCTCTGCGTTTCCTTACCGATTATCTTGAGGGAGATCATTACTACCGCATCAGAAGGCCGTCTCACAACCTGGACAGATGCCGGACGCAAATCGCGTTAATAAAGATGATGGATTTAAAATGGGAAATCGCGCAAAAAATTGTACATAAATTAACGCAATAGCAGTATTAATGAATTATTTATTAATTTTATGGATCAAGTTTAGCCATTGTAACGTTCTTAGAAGTACTGAACTCCTCTGCACGATTATAATAATTCAACTGTTAGCTGATATTTTATCATGAAAATTATTCTTAAATAAAACATTGGTTTTCGCCTAAAACTACATCAATGATAAAGATAAAAAATTTATATTTTATATCAGGAACATCTGTTCCTGTAAAAAAAACATTAGGAGAAAATAATGAAACGAACAATTTTGGCATTAATCGCAATCCTTGCGTTATCGCTTGTTTGGGGAGCGTGTAAATCAGGCGAAACAAAACCAGCGCTGGTCTATTGGTCAATGTGGAATGAAGCGGAACCTCAGGGACAGGTGATAGCGCGCGCGGCGGAAGCTTTTACAAAGGATACGGGTATCCCTGTAGAAATTAATTTTAACGGACGTGATATCCGAATGACTTTGCAGCCAGCGCTTGATTCCGGAGAGAAAATCGACATTTTTGACGAGGATATTGAGCGCGTGGCGAACACATGGGGAAATTATTTACTGCCCTTGGATGAGTATGCTGCAAAAGCATATTCAACAACAGGCGGCAAACCGTACAACCAGGTAGTGAATAAAACATTGCTGGATCTCGCGAAAAGACTTGGTAACGGTTCAATAAAAAATATTCCCTATCAGCCAATGGCTTATGTTGTTATGTACAACAAGGATCTTTTTGCGCAGGCGGGAATTTCCGCTCTGCCAAAGACATGGAATGAAATGCTTATCGCATGCGCGAAATTAAAAGCAATCGGTGTTTCGGGTTTTACGGTTGATGACGCCTACATGGCCTGTCTTTTCGGTTATACAATTAACCGGATTGCGGGGTTGAATACAGCTTTATCAATGGTCGCGAATAATGATTTTTCAGGTCAGCAGGTTTTACGCTTCGGCCAAATTTGGGAAAATATGGCGAAAAACGGATATATCACCGCCGCGTCCGCGGCGAATGTTTGGCCGCAGGGACAGATAAATGATTTTGCAGCCGGCAAGGCAGCGATGTATCTTAACGGCACCTGGCTTCCCAATGAAATCAGGGGTAACGCGCCCAACATGAAATGGGGTTCCTTCGCTTTTCCCGCCATTGACGCGGCAGGAGACGGGACAGAAGCAAACAACTTCGGCGCGCAGAGTTTTGGAATCAACAAAAATACAAAATATCCTGAAGAAGCGTTCCGTTTTATCGTATGGATGACAACAGGCCAGTGGGATGTTGCGTTAGCTGAAGAGACAATAGGCATTCCCGTAGCGAATGATTCAAAATGGCCCGATGCTCTCGCTGAAGCGAGGGTTGTGGTTGACAATACATCAAAACGCCTGCCATGGGCTGTGGGCATGGAAGACAAGGCGGAAATAAACGCGAAGATTAAGGAAAATTTCGCGCGTCTTATCAGGGGCGATTTTACCGCGCAGCAGTTTGCCGACGCCATGAGGCGTTAAAGCAAGACGGGGTACAGGATGCTTAAACCGAACAGGGCTGTTATTTTAACTTTTTTGGCGCCTGCTGTAATTTGTTATCTGCTTGTATTTTTGTACCCCACCTTGCGCACCACGGCGATGAGTTTTTTCGCCGTGGAAAGCGTATCCGATTCAGTTTCAGCATGGTCTTTTAACGGCTTCGCGAATTATGTGAAACTTTTTGAAACATCGATTTATACTCAATCATTAATAAACATTGGGCGTCTTTGGTTCTTCGGCGGAATGGGAGTAATGTTACTCGCTCTGATTTTCGCCGTAACGCTTACAGGAGATTTTAAGGGAACCAAATTTTTCCGCGCCGCCATATACCTTCCGAATGTGGTAAGCGCTGTGGCCATGGGAACCATGTGGCTTAATTATGTGTACAATTCCGATTACGGTTTATTAACCTCTGTACTGACATCATTGGGATTCCAGACGCATGGTCAAATCCTTTGGACAGGGCCCGGCATGCGTTTCTGGACAATGCTTGTCGCATATTGTTTCGGCATGGTTGGCTACCACATGCTTATTTTTATCAGCGGCATTGAACAGATTCCGAAAGACTATTACGAAGCCGCTTTGATAGAAGGAGCGAACATGTTAAGGCGTTTTTTCCTTGTAACTGTTCCCTTTATTAAAGGCGTTACGCGCACAAATATTGTAATGTGGACTGTATTTACTGTGGGATTCTTTGTATGGGGCCAGTTGTTCAGTCCGGTAAATCTGTCCTATGACACAGTAGCGCCGATGAACTACATGTACCAGCTTGTTTTCGGAGCGTCTTCAGCGGCTACGGCAGTAAGGGATTCGGGCGCTGGAGCCGCAATCGGCGTAATTCTGATGGTTATCGTTATAATTGTATTCTTTGCCACCAATTTTATTGTGAGAAAAGACGAGACAGAGGTATAACATGAACGCTTTTTCAGGTAAAAAAATATTTTCATCACTTGGATATATTTTTGTTCTGGTTTGGGTAATTTTTACATTTGTACTAATCGGATGGGTTTTCTTCGCTTCACTTTCAACATCATCAGAAATATTTTCCGATCACATGTTTAAGTTCAAAAGCGGCTTTCACTTCAGCAATTACATTAAAGCCTGGAATACGCAAAGAGTATCAGTGTTTTTTATTAATTCTCTGTTGTACACTGTTGTTTCATGCACCGCCATTATTATTATTTCATCGCCTGCGGCGTACGCGCTTTCGCGTTACAGATTTCCCGGCAATACTGTTATTCAAAATATGTTCGCGGCGGCTTTGGGCATTCCGCTGATTATGATAATCATGCCGCTGTTCGGCATCGCTTCGTCGCTAAGGATTACCAATAACCGTTTTTTGCTGATGTTTCTGTATACGGCGGTGAATGTGCCTTTCGGAGTTTTTTTCATGCTGGCATTTTTTAAAAATTTAAGTTATACCTATGAGGAAGCTGCTGCTATAGACGGTTGCTCACCCGTAAAAACATTCTGGAAGATCATGTTCCCTTTGGCGCAGCCGGGACTTGTAACATTAACTGTTTTTAATTTTATCACGATATGGAATGAATTTTTTATGTCGCTGATTTTCGCCAACCGGCCTAATGTGCGGCCTGTCGCTGTCGGGCTTTATAACATGATTCAGTCAATGCGCTATACAGGAGACTGGGGCGGCATGTTCGCCAGCGTAGTAATTGTTTTTCTGCCGACATTTATTTTATACATTTTCCTTTCAGACAGGATTATTAAGGGAGTAACAGCAGGCGCGATAAAAGGGTGAAACTCGCTGTTATTATTGATAATAATTCAAAAATATAGTATAATTTAACTAACCATGGTTAACAGAAAAGCAAAAGAAATATTTATACTGTTTTTGATATTAGGTTCCTTTTTTATTACAGTAAACGCGTCAGGCGAAGTATTTGAATATAAACACCGCGCAGGCGACCGTTACAGGATACTCTCGGTTGTAAATCAGGAAGTGTACATTAATCGCGTCTTGAATCACCGCGCGGAAACACTTAACCGTATCGCTGTTGAAGTGACAGAAATAAAAAATAACAGGGGAGTGCACAAGGCATTATTTCAGACTTCAGAGCGGGCCACTTACGCTCCCGGCGTTCGCAGAACATCCGGCACAGGTTTAGGCTCAAACACCACAACAGGGTTCCAGTGGTCACAGGAATATGAATCTGTATTTGAACGCGACAGGCTTGGTTATCTGACAATTGATCCAAAATATTACATGCCGGTTGTGCGTAATGTGCCTGTGTTTCCCGGAAGGGATCTGAAACCAGGCGATACATGGAGCGCGGATGGCCATGAAATGCACGATTTTCGTGAAGGCTTTGGCATTGAACAGCCGTACCGTATACCTTTCACCGCGTATTATACTTATCTGGGAATCCGCCAGTGGAAAGGAAAAGACTGGCCGGCTTTTTCCATTTATTACAGGATTATATCCCGTCCGCAGGCAGTAAGGGGAAGGGTCTGGCCGACAAGCATAACCGGAAGTTTTGATCAGCTTGTATATTGGGACACTGTAAACGGGCATCCTGTCGCATACGAGGAAACATTCAGTCTTACTTTTGAATTGTCAAACCGCAATGTATTTGAATTCCGCGGAAGCGCTCAGGCGGAAATTATTGAATCCGAATACATGGACAGGGACAGAATTGTCAATGAAATTATTGAAGAAGTACAGCGGCTGGGAATCCAGGATGTTAATGTAACAAAGGTTGAAGAAGGGATTTCCATAAGTCTTGAAGATATAGGATTTTATGCGGATTCCGCGGTTATGCTTCCCGGCGAAAGGGAAAAGCTAGAAAAAATAGCTGAAATACTGAAACACTATCCGGACAGGGATATAATGGTAGGCGGTCACACCGCCCTTGCCGGAACCAGCGAAGCCAGGATGCAGCTTTCGATAGAGAGGGCTACAGCGGTAACAGATTTTCTTTTAGCGCGCCAGGTGCGAAGCGCGGATCGCATTGTTATTCGCGGATACGGCGGGGAGAAGCCAATTGCAGATAACAGTACGGAAGCGGGCAGGCGCAGAAACAGAAGAGTAGAAATTACGCTTCTGGAAAATTAATTATGCGGCGATAACGCGGATATGCTTCCTGTGCAAAATGACAGTAATTTTTTATTTAAATTAAATAACCGCCTCAATAACCTGCTGCCTGTAATAATTCCGCTTGGCGTCGCGCTGGGTCTCCTTCTGCCGTCGGTATTCATGCATTTGCGCCCTTTCGTTCCGTGGCTTTTCGCTCTTATTACTTTTTCCGGCGCGCTTAAACTGTGCGCCGCCGAGTTTGGCGAAACAATCCGCAGACCCGCGCCGATTTTACTTTTCTTCATTGTCTCTCATGTGATTATGCCGTTAATAGCGATGTTTTCCTCTTCTCTTTTCTTCACCGATACGGATTTAATTTCAGGTTATGTTCTTTTGTTTTCAGGGCCTACAGCGGTCTCAGGTATTATATGGGCTTCGGTTTTAAAGGGAGATAAGGCTCTCTGCCTGACCCTGATCCTGCTTGATACCCTGCTTGCTCCGCTGATTGTACCCGGCACTCTTTCAGTTCTAATGGGTGCTAAAACCGTAATGGATATGAGCGGCATAGCCTTCTCCCTGCTGATGATGATAGTAATACCGACAATAATTGGCGTAACGGTAAATGAAATCAGCAGAGAAAAAATTCCCGCTCTTGTCTGTCCGTACCTTGAACCGCTTGCCAAAATATGCCTGGTGCTTGTTATTGCAGCTAACACCTCTCCTGTCGCGTCCTGGATACAGTTCAGCGACCTCCTTGTCTGGATAGCGGCTATTGTCTGTATCCTTCTTATTCTGACTGGTTTTATTCTCACAAAACTTACCGCGGTAATCGGAAAACTAAAAGCGCCCGGGGACATAACCATAATTATTTCAAGCAGCCTGAAAAACAACAGCGCCGTAATGACAATAGCTGTTACCTTTTTCCCCGAAGTCACAGCTCTGCCCATAATGCTGAGTATTGTCTTTCAGCAGATGATAGCCGCGGTTATGGGGAGGATATTCGCAAGACCTGAACGGGATTAAATTTTAAAATTACTCTGCGCTGAATTTCTGCTTTAGAACAGAATCGTCAAGGATGATCGCGACCCTGCCTTCGGACAAAAGGCGGCGGTTTTCCTGCGATGAAATAATCAGAAGCGCGTCGTTTTTATCTATTATAAGATCAGTCGGTTTAACGCCAAAGACGCCGCGGGCAAAAACGCGAAGTGGCTTTTCGCCCACAACAGAAGTCAGTTCCGCAGAAAGGCCTGACGGATTATTTTGAAAGATGCTTTCAAGCGACGCGTAACGCGCCATCGCGGCGCTCCGCGATTCGAGCATATTGCGTTCGTAGATAAGATTCATGTCGCTGTCCCAGATTTTCGGGAACAGGCACGGAACCGCCAGAGCGCTGCTTCTTCTGCCATGTACCGGCAAACTTTCTGAAGCGATTATAATCAAACCTGTATACTGCGCTGTTGATACGGGACTTAATGTTCTCATAACCGCAGACGGATTATTATGTTTCAGCAGAAGGGCGCTGACGGCGGAAAGGGATATTTTATAGGATGATAATATTTTTTTTAAGTCGGACGAAAGAGACGGCGGTAAAGATGACGCAGTAAGCGCCAGAGCTTCGGCTTCAGACATACTGAAATCACCCTTCTGTATAAGATCGCCGATAGTGGAAGATGAATCTACCTGCAAGTTGAGGATGCCGCTCTGTATCAGCCTTAGGTATTCCAGATTTAAAAGCGATTCGCCCTGCGTTCTCCCAGAAGGAAGCCTGATACCCGCGGAAGCCAAATCCAGTGAAACATCAGCTTTTAACTGCGAAGTATCCCATTCCACTGCCCCTGTAATGCCGGATTTTATATCTGCGAATGTGTTTGCGGCGATAAATAAAGACAGAAATAACGCTATTAATCTGTACATTTAAACTGGTTCCTCATTATGTAAAATTGATATAAAGGACTCGGGGTAATGTCCGCAGTATTGTTTTTTCCTGCTCCCCAATGCCTATTCTAATATCGGCACTTTCAAGGTTCTTCCTTCGCGGAGAATTTGATTTAGCTCCATATCGTTTTGTTCCGCCAGAATTTGCGGATCAATACCGTATCTTATACCTAAAGCCCAAAGGGATTCGCCTTTCTGGACAATATGCTGTCCGTTCAGATTCTGCGCTGAAGTTATCCGCGCGGGAGGCGTTATATCACGATAAGCCGGGATAATGAGCGTTTCTCCGATTTTTAAATACCGTCCGGAAACTCCTGAATTGTGCTGTTCAATCATTTCAATGGAAACTTCATAATGCCTGGACATCGACCATAGGGTATCGCCGCTTCTTACAACATGATAATGATAACGGATTAGTCCCAGATCCTGCCGTTCAAGCACTTGATTGATTTTTTCAAGATGAGCGACGGGAACCTTTAACAGATAACCCGGATCCGCAGGGCTTATCCCATGGATCAGTTCAGCGTTTAATCTGCGCAGTATCCCCCTGTCTACATCAGCTTCAGAAGCGAGAATATCCAGGGAGATCTGACGCTTAAGCGGAATTGCGGTCCACTCATGATGTTCATTCCAGATATTAATGCCAAAACGCCGGGGCTGGGACATGACCCAGGCCGCCGCTACAAATTTGGGCACAAAGTGAATTGTTTCCTGGCTTAATTCATTCCTTCTGCTCAGTTCCCAGTAATTGCGGATACCGGTTCTTTGTATTACTCTGTTTATTCCACCAAGGCCTGTATTGTATGCCGCCAATGCCAGCTCCCAGTTTCCCAGATTCTTGTAATTGTCTGCAAGTTTCAGCAATGCGCCTCTTGTTGATTTAATTACATCCTGACGCTCGTCCAAAATATCATTTACCTTTATCCCGAAAGGAGAAATGCTGTTAAGCATAAACTGCCATAATCCCGCAGCTCCCGATCTGCTTCTTGCTGTTATTACAAAATTGGATTCAATTACAGGCAGATACGCCAGTTCAGGCGGTATATTAAGTTTTTTTATTTCCTCTTTTATAAACGGCAGATAAAGGGTTGCCCTCTCCATTATGGAATTCATATAGATAATCCCGGCAGGACTTGTATACTGGTTAATGTAATGCTGCGTCAGAGGGTACTCAAAAATAGCGGAGTTAAAAAACACGGAATGGGGATAGAAGGATTCAAGCTGAACCGGTATCTCGATATCCGGCTGAACGCTGCGAAGAGGCCGGTTTTCATCAGCGAAAGCAGAGTTTCCCCAGCCCGCTGTCAATAAAACAGAGATAAGGAATAATGAAGCGCAATCAAGCCTGTATTTTATTTTCATACCCTACAATATAAATTTTCGTCAATTGATAATAAAAATTATACTACTAAATGAATCTTATAAGCATATATTTCTATAATTAACCTATATTTTAATTTAAAATTTTTCTCCATAATAAATCCCTGCCCATTCCCAGCGGCCGTGTATCTCCGGGTCCTGCGGAAAGTAAATTTTTCTGAAATACAGGTACCATGTTGAAAGATTGCTGTACCATCCTGTTGTTCTTAAAAATGCCTCTGTATCATTTGATGAAGCATCCAGCGTCGCGGCATAGCGGATGCGGTTATTGTACATGAATTCAGAAAGGGTAAAGTCTACCATCCCTGAATCGTCGTTTTCCACCTGTTCCCAGGAACGGGTAAAAAAATTGACCTTTGCCTGGTAGAGCATTAAAGTCCTGGCGCTGCCTGCATCAAGAGCGCTTTCAATGGCTTGTCTAAGGGCGGGCAGGCTTTCAAATGTCCAGTCTTTTGGCGATTTGCTGAAATCCACCTGCTGCCTGGCGTATTGATCGGCATTCGGATAACCTATAATTATGGTCCCGGTATACGGCAGATAGCTGGCGTATGCCTGAATTGCGTCATTCCAGCTTCCGATTTTTTCACAAGCCTGACCAAGCATAAAGTAAGCGATACCCAAATCAATTTTTTCCGGAAACCGTGAAATCATTTCCTGATAATACCACACCTGGCGTTCAGGAATTAGATCATGATTGATTAACTGTCCAAGACATATAAAATGGATAGATTCATCGTTAACAGTTAAATCAGGGTAATTTTCCAAAATTAGTTCAAAATATAAAGATGCGATTGGCTCTGAACCAAGCTGTAAATGGGCATAAGCTATCATTAATAAATAGTAACTGTTGTATGGATCGGAAGGTGTATTAATAATTCTGGAACTGAGGAAATTTATTACCCTGTCATAATCCCCAGACCTGGCAAAACTTGCGGCTATTTCCCTTGTTACCGCGAATTCGCCTTCGCTGCCCGGTTCCTCCATTTTCAGCAAGTTGAAAAGCTCCCTGAAGTTGCTCTTTTCTTCGTCAGATCCTGTTATGTAATACGGATCGATTCCGTAAATATCAATTAAAAAATCTACCGGAATTAATCCGCAGGATACAATAAAAGGAAAAATTAAAAAGATAATACAGAATTTCTTTATTCCCATTAGTCATTATTTTACCATTGTGCTATATTTTTGTATATGAGGTTCTGTTAAATGGAACCATATTCTAAAGCAGCTGTTCCGCGCCATATATATGTATGTTTCGGAATAGTCTGTAATTTTCCGATAATATAAGGTGATCTTGAAAATCCCGCGGTTGACTTACACTCTTATTTTGCCGGCGCTGATTATAATCTCATGTAATTCAGTGCCTGAAACATCTCCGGAATCCGGCAGCGTCCCGGCGTCCGAACCTGTAGTTGATACAAGGCAGATTACAGGCGGGCTTGTGGATGAAATACGCGGTTTGGTAGAAACAGGCCGTCTGGTTTCTATAAATCAGGCGCTGGATATAATTCAAAACAGAAACCTAAACGGTATAGAATTCGGCCGGTTAATGAACGGCATTATTACGATTATAGTCAGGAATGTATACCCCGATTCCATGTTAAGGCTTCCGTCTTTAGACCTTCCGCCAACTCATAACTATTCCCGTATTATACGTGAAGCAGAAAGAGGCAATTATACAAGTCCTGGTGAACAATCATCGGACTTTTTTGAATATATGCTTCCCTTTATGGTTATTAATGATTATTCCAGACCGGAAATCCTCGCCAAAGCCATAGATGATCTGATAAAAGCGCGCGAACTTCGTCCTGCTTCAGTGCTTCCGTCATACTATTTAGGTTTAATTTATGAGCATATAAAACAATATGATAACGCGCTGATTACCTATAAAAATACTCTGGATTTATATGATGATTTTTATCCCGCTTCAATTGGAACCGCCCGTGTGTTAATGCAGTCTGGCGAAAAGGAAGAGGCCGCAGCGATATATTCAGACCTGATAATTCGTTACCCTGACAACCTGGGCGTAAAACGTCAGCTCGCCATTATCTATTATGAAGAACAAAACTGGTCGCGCGCAGGGCCCGCTGTAGATGAGATATTGCAGCATGAGCCGCGTAACGGTGACTTTTTATTAATGAGAGCGCATATACTAATTGAGCAGGGGAATTTTTTACAGGCCAATACACCCCTGGACACATTCGCTTCAATTAATTCCAATGACAGATTCTACCTGTTCCTCCGCGCCAGAGTGCAGGCCGAAGGCAGCCGCAACCGCGATTCAGCTTTGAATTATTTGCGATCAATTATCAGGACAAACCACGATGACGAGGAGGCACTGATCTTTGCGGTCACCCTGCTGATGGAATCCCAGCGTCCTGCGGATCAGAATGAAGGCAGGGAACTGTTAAAGCATCTGCAGCAAATTGCCGGTTCGTCAATTGTAGTGTTAAGTTTAAGCCTTCATGACGCGGTTTACAATGAGAACTGGAGGGAAGCGCAGGGGTTTCTTAACCGTATTCTCGCTGTCCGCCGCACCACCCAGGATCTTATAGACGCATACCATGTTGAACACGGATTGGGAAACAACGCAAGAGCGCTTTCCTACGCGCGTGAACTGTACGAAAGGGATACATCCAACAGCGATTATATCATTATTTATATTTCCGCGCTGATAGACAATAACAGAACAGAGGAAGCCTCAACAATGCTGGCAGGCAGGCTTGCCTCATCAGGCAGCGGAGCTGTTATAAGCCGTTATTATTACCTGCGCAGCCGCATCCAAAGCAACGAAGAATCCGCGTTAAACGATCTCCGTTCCAGCCTTTTTGAAGACCCTAGAAATTTAGACGCCATTATCGCCATGTTTGAAATCTACCACCGCCGCCGCGAAGAAAGGCGCGCGGTTTACTATTTAAGACAGGCAATGGCCATAGCGCCCGATAACCCTGTTGTTAGACGATATGAGAGGGAATACGCCGCTTTGCTTGGCAGAAATTAAATTATTTTTATTCATAGATAACAAACACGGCGCAGAGTACATTGCAGCTGCGGCGTTTTTAATTAATAAACATGTTAACAACCGCGCACTTGATAAATCTCTCCATTTCAACGAAAATAAAAGTTAAACCATGGGTAAAAAACAGAAAAAACAGGACAATGTCAGCGCTATACGGTTCTCCATCGGCGCTAAACTTGTAATAATTATAACAATTCTTGTTCTTGTATCTCTGGGAGCGATAACATTTCTTGTGTCATATTTGGTCAGAGAGGATTTACAGGTTACAGCGGAAGAGAATAACTTTGAAGTGAACCGGCGCACCTCCTTTGAAACTGAATATTCGCTGTCCAATGTTCATTCAAATTGCCTTGTGCTGATGCAGATTATCAATGCTGCGGGAGCCGACAGCGGGCTTGCGGGACAGGCCGCTGATTTTTTCTTTGAACGGAACGGACAGATTGCCGCTCTTCAGTTTCCAAGTTTAGACAGACCGGATAATCTTTTAATTAACCGAAGATTCCTGCTAAATAATGAAATAGACGAGTATCTTATTGATTATTTTTTTGAGATTAATAATGATACATTACAGCGAGCTTCAGGAGGAGAGACAATAATTCTGAACGCCGCTCCTCATTTTTCTGTTCATTTGCTGGCGCTTTTTTATCCTGTTCAGAGCGGCGGAGTAGTATCAATTCTTTTTTCACCGGATAATCTGAATGACAGTTTCAGTTCTGGAATAAATCAATCATACCTTATAAACGGGGACGGCGATATTTTAATTCATCCGGACTATGAACTTGTAATGGCGGGGGCGAATTTTGCCAACAGGTACTTTATCCGCGCGATACGGGAAAGTCCCGTAAGGAATAAACAGGATCTTTATATTGATGACGGCATTCAGTATTTTGTGGCTTATTCAAAATTAAATACCGGCGCGTCTATCGCCATCACTAGCATTGAATACGACAAGGTCTTTGAAGGAATTGCGGCTACCACCAGGCGCAATATGTATCTTACAGCCGCCGTTTTAAGCCTTTCGATACTCTTTATATGGTTCTTTTCCCAAACCATTTCTGTCGCGCTTAAATCGCTCGCGCGGGCCGCGCTCAATATCGAAGGCGGCGTTTTTGAGGTAAACCTTAAACCAAAAGGGCATGATGAAATCAGTTTCTTAACATCCAGCTTTCAGAAGATGAGTTCCGCGCTGGGAGTTTTCGGAAGGTTTACCAACCGCGAGATAGCGATTAAAGCGATGCGCGGTGAAATAAAACCAGGCGGTCTGCCGAAACACGCAACAATCTTTTTTTCAGATATACGCGGGTTTACGGAAAAATCGGAAAATTTTACCAAGTCATTCGGCAAGGATGCGTCTGATAAAATAGTTCACTGGCTGAATGAATATTTTACGCAGATGGTAGATTGCGTGGAAAAAACAAACGGCGTAGTGGATAAATTTATAGGCGATGCGGTAATGGCGCATTGGGGAACCGCCTATTCCGCCGGAAGCCCCGCCAAAGACGCTTTTAACTGCGTTAAAGCCGCGCTGATGATGCGCAAGGCGCTGTACTACCTGAACCAGAAACGCAAACCAGGCGACGCAGGTGATCCGCCGATATCAATCGGAGCCGGCATAAATACTGGTATTGTTACAGCAGGGCAGCTTGGCTCTGATCTCCGCATGGAATACACTGTTATAGGCGATCCTGTTAATCTTGCTTCCCGCATTGAAGCTTTGAACAAACCGCTTGGAACGGATATTCTAATCTCTGAAGATACATGGAATTTAATTAAGGATCATTTTATCACTGAGGAAATGCCGCCCGTTACCGTAAAGGGAAAAGAAAAACCTGTGCGCCTGTTCGCGGTTGTAAACCATGTCGCCGTCACTTTAGGTCCCAAAACACTGGCTGAAGTCAGGGAGATGCTTGGCATAAAAGCTCCAGATTTGTCAAAGGTTGATATTGACGCGCAGGAGAAGAAGTATAAAATCAGCGGAATAAAATGAGAAATGAAAAATGAGTAAAGAGAAAAGCGCTTCCCGGGTTTTGGATATCGCTGTTGTTATATTATGCCTTTCGGGATTTGGCGCGAGCCTTTATTTTTTCCAGAATGATCTTTTAAAAACGCTTCGTTCCATGTCAATACAGAGCGCGGGATATGTAACCATTAAGCATAATACAGTTCAGCGGCGAATGGCCGACAGGGTTGTATGGGATCGCCTGAACGCGCAGTCGCCCGTGTATCCCGGGGATTTAATACGGATAGCCAGGCATTCCGGCGCAATGCTTAACATAGACAACAACTATGTTGAGTTAGGTGAAAATTCACTAATACGCATACAGAAAAACTCAGACGCATCTCAAATAGATTTTTACCTTGGCAGCATTTATATCACTTCAGAACAGGACTCAGGCAGCATTGTGCTTTCCATCGCTGAGCAAAAAATTGAATCTGCGCCAGGCGCGGTATTCTACGCCTCTTATGACAATGAAGGCATGATACTGCAGGTAAGTGAAGGCATCGTACAGATGACCCAAGACGGATTTATTCAAAGCATACCCGCCGGGAATGTGATAATTAAGGACATTGAAGGGAATGAACGGCTGGAACCAATGGCCCTTGTATCCTATCCGCGTCCCAACGCACGTTATCTGAAATCCAGCGCGCAGTCTGAGCCTGTCTATTTTAACTGGAACAGGATCAATTTAGATCCGCAGGAAGGATTACGGCTTGAGATCGCCGAAGACTATAGTTTTTCAAAAGTTGCATATATTATCGAGGACCTCGACTCAACTGCGGCAGTCCCTGTCGGCAATGGGGTAAAATACTGGCGGCTTTCTGCACAGGATGCCGTTCTCAGTACAGGACGAATGACTGTTACGGAAGCTGTCCCTCCTTTGCTGTTAAACCCCGCGCAGGATGCGGTTTTTAATTTCAGAACAACATGGCCCAAAATTTATTTCCGCTGGTCAGAATCAGAGGATGTAATGTTTTATATTCTGCAAATTTCACAGTCGCAGGATTTCAGTGACAGTATAACTTCGCAGGTGCAGGGAACATCCTATATTGGACCGGAATTAGGTCCCGGAAGATGGTACTGGCGCGTTCAGCCTGTTTATTCTCATGTTTATGAAAGCGGTTACAGTGAAGCGTCCGCAATATATTCTAAAACATCAGGTTTTAATATTAGCAAAAGCGATGAACTGCAAATGCCTGTTCTTGTCATGCCCGCCTCTGACAGCATGGTTAATATTGGCATAGACCGGACAGACATATCTTTTTCCTGGTCAAGTTACACTAACGCTGTTTCATATACTATCCAGATTTCCTCAGACCCTAATTTACGGAATCCTGCGGTGATCGACACTGTGCGTAATAATTTTTATGTATACGGCAAGGAAAAAAATATTCTCTCCGCAGGGCTTTATTACTGGAGCGTTTTTTATACGGATGATGAGGGGAATACATCTCCGCTTCCGCCTGCTAAACATTTTACCGCTGTTGAAAGAGCGGTAAATATTAGGTTGATCTTCCCTCCTGACAATTACAGCATTGAAGAGGATCATATACAGAACACACGCTTTTCATGGAGGACAAATATACTCCATGAAAAACGTTTCCAGGTATCTGCCTTTCCGGATTTCTCCGATAAAGTGATTGATGAACCCGCGTCAGACGATTTCTTCCAGGGAATTTCCATCCCTCCCGGCGACTGGTACTGGCGGATCTCGGCAAGATACGATGCTATGTCTCCGGTTTATTACGCATCCTCGCGGTCTTTTTCACTTGTCCGTTCTCCGCCTCCGCCGAAACCTGAACCAATACCGGAACCGATTCCTGTGCCGGTGCAGATTGTTCAATTAATTCCGCCGCCGCAGAGAGTTGTGCCGGAACCTGTTCAGGAACCGCAGCCCGCGCCGGAACCGGTTCGTATTCCGGAACCGGTACAAGAACCAGCACCGCAGCCTGTCAAGGAACCGGAGCCTGTACTTATAGCGGAGCTTCCGGTACCTGTTCGTATTCCTGAACCTGTCAGGGAACCGGAACCAGTTCCTGAACCTGTTCAAGAACCTGATCCGGAACCTGAGCCTTCACGTCTTATGCTGCGCTCTCCTTTACAGAATGCGGTAATTCCGGGGTTGACCGCCATTACACAGCCGACTGTCTTCAGTTGGGAAACCAGTGATGTTGTGAGAAATTCCAGGTTTTTATTATCGCGCCGCTCCAACCTGTCGCAGAGCGAAGTAGAGATACTCAATCCGGGCCGTTCAGTTACAGTCAACTCTCTGGAAGAAGGTTTATGGTACTGGATATTTGAAGCGTTTACCCCCGAAGGTCTGCCTTTCCTGTCAGAAGGACCCAGGCAATTGCAGGTGCAGCCAATACCGCTTTTACCCGCTCCGCAGAATATTCAGCCTGTCAGAGGATTTCGTATCGGAGCGGAAGAATTACGCCGGCAAAGGGATATAAATTTCAGCTGGTCCGCAGCAGACGGAGCCAACAGGTATGTATTAACAATCAGCAAGGATACAGGTTCCGGATTACAGCAGATTTTTCAGACAGAGCCGCAGAGCGCTTTAAATTATTCATTTAGCAATCTGGAACTGCTGGAACATAACGCAACATATATCTGGAAGGTAGAGGCGTTTTTCTATAATTCAAATGGCGTCATTATTCAGCGCAGCCTGCCGGGTGAAAGCCATTTTTCACTGAATGTTCCGCGTCCCGGCCGTGTACAAATAGATGATTTGGGAATCCTGTATGGTTTTTAATCAAAGGTTCTATCTTTTATTAATACAGACAATAATATCCATTTTAACCGCTCCATTTATTTTTTCGCAGAATTATAACTTTTTTCTGGATACATCGGGTAACTCACCGGTTTTTTTTCAGCATATTTCCTGGTCTAAGGAAGAGTATGCTCTTTTTTATGAAGTGGCGATTCAAAAAGAAGAAGGCGGATACAGGGATTACAGGCATGAATCAACCGAAGAAACATTTTTAAACATTTCCCTGCCGCCCGGAAAATACCGCTTTAATGTGCTGCCCTATGATCTGCTGGGACAGTCAGGTCAGGCGTCTGAATGGAAAACCTTTGAAATTTTAACAGCCTATCAGCCGTCGCTGGAGAAATTTTATCCTTCCGCTTTTTATATGGAAAACTATTCAGAAAGAGCGCTGGATATAGCCGGAAGCAATCTGCTTGATGAAACTGAAGTGTATCTGCGAAATAACTCCAATTCGCTTTTCGCTGTAAATTTAAATATCAGGGATAAAAACCGGGCAACCCTTTTTTTTGATGATGAAAATTTAATCCCCGGAACTTATCAAATTTACATACGGAATCCCGGCGGCCTGGAATCAACAACTGATGGTTTTTTTGTCGGTTACCGCAGAATATTTGATCTTTTTATTAAACTATCCTGGTCGCCTGCAATACCTGTTTACGGAGAAGTATTGAACGCAGCAGATTCAAGCCTGTATCTTGCAGGCGCTGAATTGAATTTTTGCGCGGTGACAACAAGGCGAAGTTTTTTTAATTTCGGTTTTGATATATCAGCTTCGGCAGGTATATTAAATTCTGTTACTTCTTTTAAAACCGATTTTGACAGTTTTTTTAATGGGTTTCAGGATACCGGCTCAGGAGCGTCATGGGTGGAATTAAATTTTAACCTGTTATTGCGAAAATATTTTTTACATAAACTCATGTCTGTAACAATCCACGGCGGCGGCGGGTTTTCTTTTTTTAATCTTAGTGATGAAAATGCTGACAGAGAAAATGATTTTACATTACAATGTAATCTGGGATTATCCTATATGCTGCATCTCTATGATATTCTGTACCTGGAAGCAGGTGTTAATTTTGTTTTTTTCCAAACGCCTGAATCTTCCGGTTTAATAAGACCCAAGCTGGGCATAGCCTGGAAATTTTAAAGGAGAATATATGCTCTCGCGAAACGATTTTGTATTTTCAATCGGTTACGACGGTCCTGCCGCGATAATAGACGGACAGGCCAAAAAACGATATTCAGCGCTTTCAACAAAAGAACTTGCGGAAAAAGGCATGTTCCGCGCCGCATATTCTTCGGCAATTTGGTCAAAAGACCCAAAAGAAGTGGAAACCGTACTGGAAATTTATAACAAGGCAACAAACTCATCCATCCCCGAAACATCTCTCATGCGCCTTTTCGGAGTTTTTCCAACAGAGGTTTCAAGAGCTATAGTTTTATAAAATTGAGGCTGTTCCAAAACTGTAGATTTTAGAACAACCTCATTAATGAATAAATTTACCCTTGAATAGTTTTCAATTTTAAGCTAAAGTACAGACAAATATATAGTTAAGGATGTAAACCATGGATAATTTCGTAATGTCGCTGCTTATGGCAGCTCCGCAAGCGGCCGGTGAGCCGGCGGGAGGAGCCGGCTTATTAACCAGCATGATCCCCTTTATCGCGATAATCGCCATTTTCTATCTTTTAATAATCAGGCCGCAGAATAAGAAGCGGAAAGAAACCGAGAAAATGCTTGCTTCTGTTAAAAAAGGGGATAAAATTGTAACCATCGGCGGAGTTCATGGAACAGTTCACAGCGTAAAAGAATCTACTGTTATAGTCAGAGTTGACGAAAATGTAAAGATGGAATTCCAGCGCAGCGCGATTTCCAGCATTATTAATCCGGCGCCTGTAAAAGAAGAAAAAGAAAAAATAGAAGATAAAAGCGAAAAAGATGAGGATAAATCCGAAGGTCAGGCATCCGAATCAGAAAAAAATTAAAGGTATTGGAGCGAATACATGAGCAAACGGTATAGATTCTTTATTGTTCTTGCGGTGTTGGGGGTATGTTTTGCCTTTCTCTGGCCGACACTGCGCTGGTATTTTTTTGTACCCAGGGATAAACAGGCGCTGGCGCAGGAATCCAGGCAGCAGATAAGGACTTATGCTTCCCAGACTGCCAGCGGTGATTTACAGCGTCTTATTGAAGCGGTGCGTTTAAACGAGGATGTTCCCCAGGACCTGGAATTTATTACAACCGCCGCGAAAAAGCTGCAAAAAACCAATAAACTGCCGCAGCCGGAAGTCTGGAACGCCAGGGCTGTTCTTGAAGTTTTTTCCAGCAGGCGGGAAGCGCTGGAAACAATCGAAGCAAAATATCGCGACGAGATTTTCGCGTATAAAGACCTTCAGAGAAACGCGGTTAAGCTGGGTCTGGATCTATCAGGCGGTTTGAGCATTGTATTGCAGGCAAATCTTGCCTCTCTTCAGGAGCGCCTGGGTCGTTCATTAAATGAAGAGGATCGTGTAGACGCGATGAATCGCGCGCTTGAAGTTTTAAACAGCCGTATAGACCGTTTTGGCCTTACAGAACCTGTTATCCGCCGCCAGGGGTCAGATCAGGTATATGTTGAAATTCCCGGAACCGCCGATCCTGAACGGATTAATGATATCATTATGGGAAAAGGCAGCCTTGCCTTCCATTTGGAAGATACTGAAGCTACCGAGGCGTTTAACGCTTATTACCGCTTAAATCCTACAACCACATTTGATTCAAGCGGTAAATTGATCGATCCTACCATAGTGCCGGCGGATGTTATGGTTCTTGGCTTTTTTATCAAGGATCGTTACGGTCTTGATGAGCAGGACAGAAACGCGGACGGAAGCCTGCGGTACGTCGCTGTGAAAAAGGATGTCGGTCTGTACGGGCTGGACGGCAATCATATCCAGGAAGCCATTGTAGAACGCAATACTTTAGACGGTAAACCTGAAGTAACTTTCAGACTGGATGCCGAAGGCGGTGAAATTTTCTACCGTCTGACATCGGCGAATGTTGACAAGGTGCTGACTATTGTGCTTGACGATAAAGTAAAATCCCGCGCTACAATCCAGAGCGCCATAAGGGATTCTGTGCGGCTTACGGGATTTGGTCTTGATGAAGCGAATAATATTGCCCTCACTTTAAGGACTGCGGCTCTGCCTGTGGAACTTGAAGTGGCAAGCCAGCAGAGCATCGGCGCTTCAATGGGAGAAGACACAATTCGTCAGGGACTTTACGCGCTGCTTGGCGGTATAGTCGCGGTTTTAATTTTCATGCTTGTTTATTACAGAACCGCCGGTATTAACGCTGTAGTCGCGCAGTTATTAAATTTTTATATAATGTTCAGCGTACTTTCTGTTCTTAATTTTACGCTGACATTGCCTGCTATCGCCGGATTCATTCTGACTATCGGCATGGCTACAGACGCCAATGTGATAATCTTTGAACGCATGAAAGAAGAAATGCGCCTCGGCAAATCAAGAAAGGCTGTTGTCGAAGCCGGGTTTGGAAAGGCGTTCTGGGCGATTATGGACTCCAATATAACAACTTTTATCGCCGCGTTGTTTCTTTCCCAGCTTGGTTCAGGGCCAATCAGGGGTTTCGCTGTAAGTCTGTCAATCGGAGTGTTTTCATCAGTCTTTACCGCGCTGTTTGTGTCGCGGCTGATATTCGACTTTGGCACTGATGTAATGCGCAGTAAAAATCTTGCGGTAAGCTGGACAACCCGTATTCAGGAAGGCGTTAAAGGGGCAAAAATATGAGCATCAGCATAAATATAAAAAAGATCATTCATTTTTCCAAATTTTTCCGTCCTGCTGCCATTATTTCCGCTGTTCTCGTCGTTTTCAGCATTTCAGGTTACATTATCAACAGAGGTTTCGCTCTTGGCGTGGATTTCCAGGCCGGTCTTCTTCAGGAAGTGCAGATTGCCCCAACGGCGTTTAGTTTGCGCTGGTCAGGCACTACAAGCGCCATTCTTAATTTTGATCGCGGAAATTTGTATATCATTACTTCCGGATCGGGAGTTGAAAGCAGAACATATCCATTCTCATTCAGCGAGTACAGCACTATCGGCTCTCTCAGGCGCGCGATGGAACAGCAGCTTGGCGATTTGTCGGTAACGGTAGCCGCGAATGAAAATGTCAGTACCCAATGGCTGCTTTTCAGCTCGCAGAGTAATCCGTATTTAAGCGGCGATACCCCTTATGTTGTTCACTATATTGAACCTCAAAGCGCTCCCATTGACATCTCCGAAGTAAGAAGCGCGATGTCAGGTCTCAGCCAGGGCGTTTCGGTGCAGAATCTTGGAGTTCCCTCGGATCGTCAATTTATGATTCGTGTCGAGGATAAGGATGAAGGGCGCGTAACGGCAAATGAAGTTGTTCAGGTTCTGGAATCGCATTTTGGCAGGGGAAGCATCGCTGTAATTCGTTCCGATTATGTCGGCTCACGTTTTTCCAAAGATCTAACTGATCAGGCGGGCGTGCTTATTACACTTACCCTGCTTTTGATTTTAATTTATTCGGCTTTTCGTTTCAGGTTACAATACGCTGTCGGCGCTGTTATCGCGATAATGTATGATGTTCTTGTAATTATCGCCTTTGTGGTCTGGACGCGGATTGAATTTACAACGCTTACAATCGCGGCCATTCTTACCATTCTGGGTTACTCGACAAATAACACAATTATTTTATTTGATCGTATCAGGGAAAATTTAAAGATATTCCCCGATGACTCGTTTATTGATATTTTGAATCGTTCACTGACAGGTATTCTGGGACGTACTATCATTACAACAGCGACAACAATGCTCGCGGTACTTGCCCTGTTCATCTTTACCACAGGCGCAATGAAGGATTTCGCACTTGCTCTGTTAATTGGCATGGTATCCGGCGTTTACACAACGCTTTTCATTGTTTCCGGTTTTGTGTATTTCTGGGAGACGCAGAAAGTAAAAAGGGAAAAGAAGAAAAAACTGGCCGCAGTATAGCATAAATATTTATGGAAATAATCCGCGCGCGAACGCTTGGTTTCTGCATGGGCGTAAAGCGCGCTGTGGAACTTGCTTGCGCTGAAGCGCGGCGGGCGGGAGAAAGAGGTTCTTCTGTTTTTTCAACCGGTCCTTTAATCCATAATCCCAAAGTGTTAGACGATCTTAAAGCCATTGGAATTGATATATTAAATAAATCGCCGCAAAAAAGCGAAGACTCCCTTGTTATATGTGCGCATGGAATCAATCCTGAGACGGAAAATGATCTGCGCGAAAGCGGCTGCCGCATAATCGATGCTACCTGTCCTAATGTTAAAGCCAGTCAGCTTAAAGCACAGGAATTATCGCGCACAGGCTACTGTCTTTTTCTGGCGGGCGAGGCTGAACATGCTGAAATAAAAGGCATTCTTGGATACGCGCGGGACGCTCCGTTTTGTATTGCCGCAGGCAGCGCCGCAGAAGCGGAAAAAAAAGCCGCAGAACTTTTTAAAATAGATAATCACGCTAAAACTGCGGTTCTGGGACAGACAACAATTTCAGAAGAGGAATATAACTCTGTTTGTGAAGCTGTCAAAAAATATTTTCCTGACGCTGAAATTATCTGTACAATCTGCACCGCAACAGGCAACCGCCTTAATGCGTTACGTGAAATGATTGACAAAGCTGACGCCGTGCTTATAGCGGGCGGAAAAGAATCCGCCAATACCCGGCGGTTGTTATCAGCCGCGCAGGAAAGCGGCAAACCCTGCGTCCTTGCGGAAAGCGCCGCGGATGTCCCTGTATCGTTTTCAGAATACAAAACTGTCGGCATCAGCGCGGGAGCATCTACGCCGGACTCGGTTATCAATGAAATTGAACAGAAACTGCTTAAGTTATAATTCAAGTTTTGTATCAAAATAAAAATAACTTCAGATAAACTACAGGTTTATATGATAAATTATTTTTATGGATATTAATATTCTGGTCGCCGAAGATGATGAACATATAGGAAAAACCATTAAGGCTTTTCTTCTTGACGCGGGTTACCATGTAGAGTTATGCGCTGACGGCCAGACTGCGTGTGAACGCCTTTATGATAAAAAATTCAATTTAGCCATTCTTGATATAATGCTCCCCGGTATGGACGGGCAGGAAATTTTAAGGGAATTCCGCAAGGTAAGCGACGTTCCTGTAATGATGATTACTGCCCTTTCAGGAGACAGCCCTCAATTAAAAGCCTTTGACAACCTGGCAGATGATTTTGTTGCGAAACCTTTTTCCATGCAGGTTCTTTTAAAGAGGGCAGAGGCATTGCTTAGGCGAAGCGGCTCCCTTCAGAAAGAGCTGCGCCTTGGCGCGCTGTGCCTTAACAGGGAAACTTTTAAGGCGTTCTGGGACGGACAGGAGTTGCCGCTAACGCTGCGTGAATTTGAAATTTTATGTCTGCTTGCGAATAACGAAAACAGGGTAGTACCGCATGATACCATGCTGACTAAAATTTGGGGATATGATTATTATTCAAGCGAGGGAACTGTCCACACTCATATAAAAAACATGCGCGCCAAGCTTCCGCAGAATATTATTAAAACTGTCCGGGGCGTGGGATATTCACTGGAGATTGAAAATGAAAAAGCCTGAAATAAAAGTTTTTACAAAAATTTTCGCTTACACAATGCTGCTTGTGCTGTCGATAAGCGCATTGGGAGTATTTCTCTTTTCAAGGGAATTTCTGTCCTTTTACCGCCTGCAGCAGCGCCGTCAGCTTGACTTTTCGTACAGACCGATGATTACTGTAATGACAGACAGGACAATAAGCCATGAGGAAAAAATAGAATTCGCCAGGGAATTTGCAGATAACAATCAGTCATTCAATTTTTCAATTCAGGAAGAAGGCGGAAAAATTTTATTTTCTACATATAATATTACTGATTTGCCTAATGATGATCAAAGCGAGGGACTGCGTTTGCGGTTTACCGGAGTTAACATAGGCCGCCAGGGAGGGACTGAAAATAATTATATTTTAACCGGTTATATTCCAGATTCCAGGAAAATAGACTATTCCGATCTTATAAGGCGCGTATTGCTTGCTCTCTTTTTAATGCTTGCCATCGCGGTATTGGGCGCTCTTCTTTTCGCCAAAAAAGTAACCAAACCTCTTGAGGATGAAATAATCCGCAGGCGCGTCATGGAAGAAAATCAGCGGCTGTTTTTCTCCGCCGCTTCGCATGAATTAAAAACTCCAATCGCCGCAGCAAGGGCGCTTGTGGAAGGAATGATCGCTGGTGTCGGCGATTACCGCGATCATCCTAAATATTTAAGGGAATGCCTCAGTACCCTGGATTCGCAGACCCGTCTTGTTTCAGATATTCTTGACATTGTAAAACTTTCAGGAGAAGAGACAGAGCCGAATGTCTCCATGCCTTTAAAAGTATCCTTTGACCTTGCGGATTTGGGAAATTCGGTTCTTGGAGAATACCGTCCGTTAGCTGAATTAAAAGAATTAATAATAGAAGGTGAATTCCCGCATGTTACAGTTCAGGCGGACCGCGGTCTTTTTCAGCGCGTTCTTTCCAATGTGATTGCGAACGCGGTGCAATATACGCCGCAGGGAGAGAAAATACGCATAGAGTTTGAAAGCGGAAAAAACAGCCGTCTTGGCGTACTAAATACTGGCGTGCATATTTCCGATGAAGTTATTACAAAAATTTTTGAACCGTTTTACCGCCCTGACCTTGCGAGAACCAGGCATGGTTCGCAAAGCGGACTTGGCCTTACGATAGTTAAAAAAGCGCTTGAGCGGATGAAACTAAAATTCAGTCTGGAAAACACCAATGAAGGAGTGTTATTTTGGATGGAGCTGCCGTTATGAGAAATGTTATTAAAAAAGCTTATGTTTTAATATCTTTGGCCGCATTGCCACTTCTGACAGGTTGCGGCGCTTCAAATGGATCAGGCAGGGCAGTTACAGATTCTGATTTTTTTGAAAGTAAGATTGACGGTGAAATTAATATCTCTGTTTATGACTCGATGCTCTATAAAAATTTTCTTAAGGAAGCGGCGCGCGCATTTGAAAATAAATATCCCGGCGCTAAAGTTAATATCGAAACTTTCTCTGTAATGCCTGAAATAAAAACCATGGAAGTAGACGGTAAATTCATATCCGTAATGCAGAGCAGCGATGAATCGCAGACAAGAAGCGACTATATAAACCGGGTAAATACAAGGATCATGAGCGGAGAGGGCGCTGACATTTACGCGATGGATTTCCTTCCCCTGAATAAATTAATTAACAGCAGCGCTTTGGAAAATCTTGACAATTATATGACACTCGATCCTGATTTTAATAAAAACGATTACAGGGAAAATATACTGGAGGCCCTGCGTTTCAGGGGAGGTATTTGGTTATTACCGATCAATTATTCGTTTAACTATTTTTCCTATGATTCAACATTGATTCCTTTGCATGCCGCGTTGAATTTCGGTGCTGACAGGGCTTTTAATACAGAAAAACTTATTAATCTTGGTATCCCTTTTTTTGACGGAAGCCGCTTGCTCTTTAATTATACAGGGGGGCTTGGCAGCATGTTTGATTTGCTTCTAAATGAAAATTTCCATTCTTTTGTTGATTTTAACACAGGACGCGCGAATTTCATAAACGGCGGATTTGCTTCGATGCTTGAATCTATTAATTATTTTACTGATCATGGTTATATCAGGCGCAATGCCGTGTCAGCAATGGATATAGAAGAACTTATGCAAAGAGCAATGGAAGCTCCGGCGGAAAGAGTGTTTTTTAAGTTGAACAACAGTTATTTCCTTATTAATATGTTTATCCGTGAATTGACGCAGGAGATGAACACAGGTTTCAGCGGCAGCATTGTCGCAGCAATCGAAGATGATGATAAAATTTCAGGGATTCAGGCAAACGCTGATGGAAAAGTTCCATTCTCATACAATTTGGGTTTTGGAATTAACTCGTCATCAAAAAACAGGGAAACCGCATGGGCTTTTATTAAATTTCTTCTCTCAAAAGAAATGCAGCTCTCACCGTATATTTTCAACCTTCCTTTAAATAACGAGGCAAGAAACGAAAAAATTCAGTTTGATTTTAAAATGGCTATTGGAATGTATGATGAAGAGTTAAATAACCGCCAATTGCAGGCAATGGAAAATTATACATCCGCGCTTGAAAGCCTGTCAGGATTAATTGACACATATATAATACAGGACACAAACATAAATGACATGATAATGCAAGAAACGCAGTATTTTTTAACCGGTACAAGAACAGCGGAAGAAGTAACAAAGGCTTTGCAGAACAAGGCGGATCTATATCTTAGCGAATAGGATTGTATATGAGACAAAACTTCAGGAAAACTACAGGTTCAATACAGTAACAATACATGTATGTAGTTAATTATATTTATGTTAATTCAATAAATACGGAGGAAAAATGAAAAAGATTTATTTTATTTTATTGACTGTAGTTTTAATTTTAACAGGCTGCGGCGGGAAAAGAGCGTCACAGATGAGCGAATTAACCCCTGAATTTTTTTCAGGCGGAATTACAGGAGAGATTACAGTTTCGGCCTATGATTCAATGGCTTATAAGAGTTATCTTGAAGAAGCGGCGCGCGCTTTTGAAGAACAGTATCCCGGGGCAAAGGTTAAAATTGAAACATTTTCCGCGATGCCGGAAATCAGAACAGGAGAGCAGGGCGGTAACCAGATGATCCTGGTGCAGATGCAGGATGATCCTCAGGGCAGAACCGATTATATAAGCCGCATAAATACCAATATCATGAGCGGAGAAGGCGCTGACATTTACGCCATGGATATTCTTCCCATTCATAAATTTACAGAGAGCGGAACTCTGGAAAATTTAAAACCCTATATGTCGCTCGATCCGAATTTTAACAAAGCTGAGTACAGGCAAAATATTCTTGACGCTTTAAATTACCGTAACGGCGTTTGGTTTATTCCTATGGATTATACTTTTAATTATTTCGCGTATGACGCAAGCCTTGTTCCGCCGCAAATCGCTTCGGGTTTTGGCGCTGATAAAACCTGGAATACAGATGAGCTTTTTAAGCTGGGAATACCAATGTATAACGGGACTTATAAACTCTTCAGCGCCTATAATTTTTCAAGAGGACCTTCAAACAGTATATTTAAACAGCTCCTCAATGAAAACATTCAGTCATTTTTAAATCTGGAAACAAGCCGCGCGGATTTCTCGGGCGGCGGCTTTTCTTCCCTTCTATCTTCTGTAAAACATTATACTGAACAGGGTTATATACCGGGCGCTGTTACAGGGCAGCAGGATGCCGGACAAATGATGCGCATAACGTCCGAAGCTGTTACAGACAGATTCTTTTTTAAACTAAACAGTAATACGTCTCTTATCAGCCAGTTTCTTCGCGGTACAGGCAGGATAATGAGGGTGGAAGGAGGCGGAGCGCGCAACATTGATGACAATGATGAGATTGCCGGTATCCAATCCCGCGCGGACGGTTCTGTGCCGTTTGAGTATACACGCGGTTTCGCGGTTAATAACCAGTCTAAAAACAAGTTAACCGCCTGGGCTTTTATTAAATTCCTTTTAACAAAAGAGATGCAGTTATCATCAACGCTTGTCAATATGGGGCTTCCCGTTAACAATGAAGCCAGGGCGGAAAAAGCGGAGCTTGCTTTTTCAGGCGCGCTGTACGGCAGACCGGGTGAAATGAATGATCAGATGCGCCAGGCAATGGAAAGATACAAAGCCGCGGTAGAAAAACTCAGCGACAATATTGACTGCTTCACAGTTCAGGATACTGTCATTAATGACATGATTTCCAATGAAGTGCGGTATTTTTTTACCGATAACAGGGCGGCCGGTGATGTCGCGGGCGTTATACAAAACAAGGCAGATCTTTACCTTAGCGAGTAATGTCAATGAATATTGGATTAAAGCTTGGGAAAAATGGTTTTTTCAGTTCCGGTTTTTTCTTTGTACTGCCGGGACTGATTGGTTTTGGACTATTTTTTATTTTTCCCTTTTGCCTTTCCATGATCTACGCTTTTATGGACAAGCCGGTAAATGGTTCTTTTATCGGCTTCGCCAATTTTAGATCCCTTTTTGTAAACCGTGCGTACCTTCGGGGACTTGCGAATACAATCCGGTTTATCGGAATTTCTGCGCCGCTTAACCTGATCATTTCGCTCGCAATTGCAATGATGTTAAACAAAATTATCAGGGGACGCCAATGGTTTTCGCTTTTGTTTTTAGTACCGCTTGTTATACCATCCGGTTCTATGGTTTTTTTCTGGAAAACGCTTTTTTCATACGACGGCGCGTTAAACGGAATGCTTCAAAATTTCAGCATATCAAAAATCAACTGGCTTGATTCCGTGCTGGCTCTGCCTGTAATGATACTGATTTTCCTGTGGAAGAACTGCGGATATAATATGATACTCTTCCTCGCGGGCCTGTCGAATATTCCAAAGGATTACTATGAGGCAGCGTGGATGGATAACGCTTCATCTTTTCAGGCTTTCAGACATATTACTTTTCCTTGTCTTCTGCCCACATTTGTTCTTGCCTTCATCATGTCTATTATAAATTCTTTTAAAATATTCAGGGAGATATATTTAATTACCGGAAACTATCCGCAGGAAAGTATTTATACTTTACAGCATTTTATGAACAATATGTTCGCGTCGCTGAATTATCCGCGCCTTACATCCGCGACCGCGCTGCTGGTTTTAATAATGTTTTTCTTTACACAGTTCCTATTGCGGCTTGAAAGGAGGGTTGCGTAATGCTTTATTTGGGCCGTCAAGCGGGAAGAAATTCATTACAGACGCAGCGTATCCTTCGCATGAGAAATCCTGCAATTAAAAAGAATCCTATTACTGTAACAATTTTTCTTTTGGTTATTGGATCAATTATGCTTTTCCCACTAATTGTCACAATTACCGGTTCCTTTATGACCGAACAGGCGATTCTTGTAAATTATTCGTCTAATGTTACGTCCTTTGATCTTGTGGACGGCATTACAGAACGTTATAAAAACATTCTTTTAATTCCAAATCCTGTTACGCTCAAACAATACGCGGGAGTGCTGATAGATCAGCCGTCATTTCTGGTTTTAATTTTCAATTCATTAAAGATAACATTACCAGTAACACTGGGAGCCCTTGTGTTCGGCCTTCTTACGGCATACGGCTTTACAATATGGCAATGGAAACGAAAGGAACAGCTTTTCCTTGTGTTTATTGTGGTTATGCTCATGCCACTTCAGGCGGTTCTTGTGCCGAATTATATAATTGCCGCGATTTTAGGCATACAGAAAAATTATCTTGCAATAATACTGCCGGGGATATTTTCTCCTTTTGGAGTATTTCTGGCGCGCCAGAGCATGAAAGCGATTCCGCAGGCCTATTTTGAATCCGCCAGAATTGACGGCGCGGGAAATATTAATATATTTTTTTATATAATTATTCCGCAGCTAAAATCGACAATAGCCGCCATTTGCATGCTGACATTTATTGAATACTGGAATGTGGTTGAACAAGCTGTTATTTTTATTAATGACTACAGGCTTGAGCCCCTTTCCGTTTATCTTTCCCGGCTCGCGGACGGCAGAAACGGCCTTATTTTTGCGGCGTCCTGCGTGTATATGTTTTTGCCAATCTGGTTTTTACTGGCCGGCCAGAAGGACCTGGAGAAGGGCATAGAACTGTCAGGCGTTAAATGACATTAACAGGATTATTAACATGAAGTTGAATAAAAAAACTACAGGAGCGTTAATTTTCATTTTGCTAGTTTTGCTCCTGTTCTTCTCGAAAACAATTTACACCTATAATATGCCGGAAGTAACAGGCACAAGACCCAAAAGAGGATCACTTTCAAAACTGGAAATAAGTTCAGGTATTGCGGCATGGGCAGACACTGAAATGATTTACGCATCATGCGCGGGTACTGTAGGCAGGGTGTTCGCCAGAGAAGGAGACAGGGTAGAAAGAGGCCAAATACTTTTTGAGATGGATTTTAATATAACAGCGGCACAAAGGCGTCTTGCTGAAACAGACAACAATATTTCCAGGCTGCAGGCGGATATCCGTGGATCCATTTCAAGATTAAACAGCATAAAAGAAGCGCTTGCCGCGGCTGTTTCTCCTTCCGGCGCTAACAATCTGATGACAGACTTGCCTGATACTGAAACAGAATCTCAACTCCCGTCTGTTTCCGGGCAGGAGGGGCTGATAACCATTGAAATAGCAAGAGCGAGAATCGCTTTGGCAAACGCGCAGTTCGCTTATGAAATAGGCTCGATGAGCCGCAATGATTTTACAAATGCAGAAAACAACCTAAAAGCGCTGCTATATAAATATGAAGCCGACGCGAATGATATAGAACATTCTGTTGTATTAAAACAAATTGATTTGGAAAATTTAAAACTGTCCAGGGAAACCATTCAGGAGATATTGAGGGATTACAGAAACAATGCTGTTATAAGATCTCCTGCGGACGGGATCATTCTGGAGATGCCCGCAGAAAGAGGAAAGTTTTTTCAGGAGAATATACTTCTCGCGTCAATCGGCGCGGGCAATGAATTTACTGTTGAGTGCAATATATCACTGGATAATAATTTTGTTAATCAGGGAGATACCTGCGAACTCAGCAACGCGAGCCATGTGCTAAAGGGGACTGTGCGCAGGGTAAGGCCTTCAGCTAACGCTAAAACTGTAACAATCACTTTAATATCGGACAATGTTTCTGGCGGAGAAACATTTAATATAACTTTTGAGAAAAACAGCTCTTCTTCATTTACATTGGTTCCAAATAACGCCATAAATCAGGATAATGACGGATACTTTATTTACCAGATAAAACGCAGGAAGGGAATAATGGGAGATGAATATTATCTTGATAGGCTTGGCATTTTTATCGGCGATTCCGATCATCAAAATACTGCGGTTCTGCGCGGGATTACTTTTTTTGAACCTGTTGTGCTTGTTAGCAATAAAGCGCTTAATGCCGGCATTACGGTTTCCCTGAAAAACCCGGAGGACTTTTTTGAAAATTAACCAGTCTTTACCGGGAGAAGAACTTTCCTCTGATGAATTGCCTGTTCGGACGCCCGGCGTAAAAAAAAACTCTCATTCGCCTGTTATCGCGCTCTTTCTTTCGGCTTTTCTTCTGTGTTTGGGAGGGCTTTGCGTACCGGCCTTTATGGTGCAAAGGGAAGTGAATGGCAGCTTGCTCATGATATTACCGGCGCAGCCTGGCTCGCCCAAATTTGATGTGCAGAAAATTGAAGAGTATTCCGAAAATGAATTTCTCATAACGTATCAGATTCCGGGTACAGCGAGAGTAAGCCTTCCTCACGGCGAATTTCCCGTTCTGGTTATCGGGACAAACTCATGTTATTCCAATTTACTGTTATCTGTAATTTCAGAAGGCTCATTTTTTTCAAAACAGGCATGGAAAAGCAAACAAAGACACGCTGTGCTGAATGAAAAAGCGGCGTTTACAATATTCGGCAGCAGCCGCATAGCAGGCAATCAGTTTAAAATACAAAATGAAACATGGCTTGTAAGCGGAGTAATCAATGACGGGAATGATGATAAAAGCATCATCTATATCCCTTCATCAGTAAACGGAGGCGCAGCTGGCGAGTTATTGGCTCTGATGACAGAAAGTTCAGGTGTTAATGCCGGTTATAACGAGGCATATATAAAGAACAGCATTAAAACACTTGGAGTCCATGAAGGAAATTTTAGCTTTTATAATCTTGGAGTCAGGATCCGCCGTTTATGGGAACGGGTAGTAATTGCTTTGTTGCTATTCACCGCCCTGTTCTTTATAAGCCTGATGAGGCATATCTTAATAAAATTTTTCAGTGCGTTAGCTGATATAAAAAAAATGACGGACAGCCGCTATATTGGCGAAATACTGCGCGATGACGGGATAACTTTTTTAAGGCTCGCCTTTTTGGTTTTGGCTGTTTTACTTTTGCCTTCATTATCTTTGGTTTTATTTATTAGAATGGTTTCCGTCATTCTGCCGTGGCAGGACATCCCTTCGCTTGGCGGATTAAATCATGAACTGTTTTATCCCTATCTTGTCAGGCTTTACAATTTTGAGCTGGTTTCAGGAATTCTGTTTGTTTTCACGCTTGTCTTTCTTGCTGCGTTTTTTGTTGCCTGGTTTTTGCGTCCAGTTCACTCATTTAAAACAACCGCTGTAAAGGTGAGCAGTTGAGCATCAGGGGCGTTATAGGAACCCGGAGGCAGACCGGCTTTTATGCAGATATAATCCAGATACTCATCAAGATTCCAGCCCTGTTCAACGGGAACCTGCGGCAGTAAAACTCCCGCTCGTCCTCCCCTGATCAAATACAATCCGTGAACGCCGACTTTTACCTGCCGGGGGTCAGAGCATGGGATCATGGGTGAAAGAGCAGAAATCTCTATGTCACAGTGTTGAAATTCATCCTTTTTTAGCGGCGGAAAGCGGGGATCGCCGAATGCGGCTTCCTTTGCCATCAGGCGGACAGTCTCAATTAAAGGTAAATTCGCGGACATTCTGCCTATACATCCCCGTAAATTCCGCTGTGATCCATTTGTAATATGCAATGTAACAAAAGCGCCGCAGGGCGTATTTAAAATTGAACCGTTTTCATACGAATCAGGATATACAGGCTTACGTTTTTCCAGCTCTGCGGTTATTGTTTCCCGCGCCTGAGCCAGTAAAATCCTCTTATCTTCATTTCCAATAGTAAAATCCATAATTTATACTATACCATATTTATTAGTGTTATAGGGTTAATGCCTGTGAACTTGCCGCGCAAAAGAGCTTTAAGGCGATAAAAGCCTCGGGATAACAGTATTTACCCCTTGAAAAAGAAGTAAAAATTATAAATTATTTACCGGTTTAAGCACTTGTAAATTATTTTTCTTTTGGTTATAATTTACTGTATTATGAACATTAGGCAGGATAACTAATGATTGTACCAATGAAAAAGGTGTCAATTGCGGTTTATGAAAAAGACTGCAAAAACTCCCTTAAAAAGTTAAGAGATGCGGGCGTACTGCATATTGATAAAAAGAATGTCTCTTCCGAAACTTTGACAAAATTGGTTGACAGAAATGTTAAAGTGAAAAAAGCATTAGCCATTTTAGCCAGATACCAGACAAAGAAAGATGAATATCCCCAGTATATGCCTACCAGCGATAAGGATTTGGTTTCACATATTATTGGTTTAATGGACGAAAAAAAGACGCTTCAGGACCAGTTAATTTATAATGTCAGGGAGAGGAAACGGGTTGAAGCATGGGGCGACTTTGATATAAATCAACTTTCATATCTTGAAAAAAACGGCATTGTACTTTTTCCCTATGAAATAACACGAAAGGCTTATGATGTCTTAAAAACCGACATTAAGATGATTATACTAAATGAGGATAAATTGAAAGTCAGGGCATTTTCAGTTGACGAAAAACTGCCCGGTATTACACCTTTTATATTTTCTCCCCAGTCTATTTCACGTATTGACGAACGTGTTAAGTACATTCGAAAACGTATTGAGGAAATTGAATCTGATTTAACCAATCTGACACACAGGGATAAAGCTATCCTGGATGAAGACAGCCAGATACCCGATGATATTGAATTTGAAGTAACAAGATCAAACATGGAAAAGTGGGGAGATGTTCCCTCTGTATACTGGCTGACAGGTTATGTTCCCGATGAAAAAGATACGTTTGATGTTCTTAAAAAGCTGGCGTCGGAAAACGGCTGGGCTTTGGTAATAAAAGAACTGGAACCAACGGATCGTCCTCCGACATATATCCGTAATAATAAAGCGGTTTCCATCATAAAACCCATATTTTCCTTCCTTGGGACAGTTCCTGGCTATAAAGAAATAGACATAAGCTCTCCATTCCTGGTTTTTTTCAGTCTTTATGTCGCGATGATACTGGGCGATGCCGCATACGGTTTTTTGGTTCTTGGGCTCGGTATATTCCTTGCCGTAACGTCAAAAAAGAAAACCGGAAATGTTCCGGAAATGGCTAAACTTTTAATTGTCCTTGCATGTTGTACGATTGTTTGGGGTGCGATTAACGGTTCATGGTTTGCATTGAAAGAAGAAAAGCTTCCATTTTTCCTTACCATGTTAATTATTCCGCCGTTCAGGGGCGATGAGCCAATTAGGGCATTTCCGTTCCTGCAAAGTCTGTTTAATTTAAAGGAGCCAATTCCGGCAAAAGACGCAATTAAATGGAACATTCAATTCCTGTGTTTCAGTATTGCTTTAATTCAAATTCTCTATGCCAGAGTTACATGTTTTGTAAGGCGTTTCCCATCTCTTACGGCTTATTCGGAACTGGGCTGGATTTTTATGATGTTCGGTCTTTATTTCCTTGTGTTGAACATGCTGCTTAAAATAGATCTTCCCCCATTTGTAATATGGTTTATCGGAATAGGAATTTCCTGTAACTTTATTTTCTCCGAGCAGAATGGAGGTAACTTTTTTAAGAACCTTTTAAAGAGTTTTTCCAATTTCATATCAATATTCCTGAAAGCTGTAAGCGCTTTTGCGGATATTATCAGTTATATCCGTCTTTTTGCGGTTGGACTCGCCGGAGCGAATATCGCAATTACATTTAATGAACTGGCAGGTATCTACAATGACTTTGGCAGTTTTGGGGTTGTTTTTATAGTAAAACTGCTGGCTGCGATACTGCTTCTCGCTCTCGGTCACGGGCTAAATCTTTTAATGGGCGCTCTGTCGGTAATTGTTCATGGAGTGCGTCTTAACCTTTTGGAATTTGCCGGAAATCATCTTGGAATGGAATGGTCCGGTTATTCATATAAACCTTTTGCAGTCA